>DATNCB010000270.1:0-26298 GCA_035571715.1 Ramlibacter sp. | reverse complement strand
GGACGAGCCGACGGCGCAATGGATCGCCGACGGCCTGGGCCGTCCCATCATCGACAACTACTGGCAGACCGAAAGCGGCTGGCCGATCCTGGCGCTCGCCAACGATGTCGAAAAGAAGAAAAGCAAATTCGGCAGCCCGGGCCTGCCGATGTACGGATACGACGTCAAGCTGGTGCACGAGAGCACGGGCGAGGAGCTGACCCGGCCCAACGAAAAGGGGGTGGTGATGATCGCGGGGCCGACGCCGCCAGGCTTCATGCAGACGGTCTGGGGCGATGACGAGCGCTATGTCAAGACCTATTGGGAAAACGTGCCGGGCAAGATGCTCTACAGCACCTTCGATTGGGGAATCCGGGACGAGGACGGTTATTTCTTCATCCTCGGCCGTACCGACGACGTGATCAACGTCGCCGGCCACCGCCTGGGGACACGCGAGATCGAAGAGAGCATCTCCAGCCATGCCAATGTGGCGGAGGTCGCGGTCGTCGGAGTGGCCGATCAGTTGAAGGGCCAGGTCGCGATGGCTTTCGTGGTCGTGCGCGATCCGAGCAAGCTCGTCGACGATCAGTCCAGGCTCAAGCTCGAGGGCGAAATCATGAAAGTGGTCGACGACCAGCTTGGGGCCGTAGCCCGGCCGGCCCGGGTGCGGTTCGTCAATGTCCTGCCCAAGACACGCAGCGGCAAGCTGCTGCGCCGCGCCATCCAGGCGGTGTGCGAGGGCCGCGACCCCGGCGACCTGACCACGATCGAGGACCCGGCGGCGCTGCAGCAGATACGCGACCTGGTGGCTTGACGACGCCGCGTCGGGTACTTCGCATGCCGTAAGCGCCCGTCAGAAATCGGTGGCAAAATTCGGGCGCAACCAAGGGCCCTTCCAGCCACCGAACGCATCCGCTATCCGGTTCAGCCGTGTCGCGGAAGGTTTTCTAACCAGCCAATGTCTCCTGCAGGGGGACGGAAAGTCAGCGCAATGAGTGAGACCAGCTCCGTCTACACGGCCTACCAGGGCAATTCCTATCTCTTCGGCGGCAACGCGCCGTATGTCGAAGAGATGTACGAAAACTACCTCGCCAATCCGACCAGCGTGCCCGACACCTGGCGCGAGTATTTCGACGCGCTCCAGCACGTGCCGGCCGCCGACGGCAGCAACGCCAAGGATGTTCCGCACATGCCGGTCATCAACGCGTTCGCCGAGCGGGCCAAGCAGGGCGGCATCAAGCTCGTGCCCGGCACCGGCGAAGCCGAGATGGGGCGCAAGCGCACCGCGGTCCAGCAGCTCATCGCCGCGTACCGCAATGTCGGCAGCCGCTGGGCGGACCTGGACCCGCTCAAGCGCGCCGAACGTGAAAAGATTCCCGAGCTGGAGCCGGCTTTTTACGGCTTCAGCGATGCCGACCAGGAAGCCGTGTTCAACATCAGCAACACGTTCTTCGGCAAGGAAAGCATGTCGCTGCGTGAGCTCATCAATGCTCTGCGCGAAACCTATTGCGGCGCCATCGGGGCCGAGTACATGTACATCAGCGACCAGTACAAGAAGCGCTGGTGGCAGCAGAAGCTCGAATCGATCCGCAGCAAGCCGAACTTCTCGGTCGAGAAGAAAAAGCACATCCTCGACCGCGTGACAGCGGCCGAAGGCCTGGAGCGTTTTCTGCACACCAAGTACGTGGGCCAGAAGCGCTTTTCACTGGAAGGCGGCGAAAGCTTTATCGCTTCGATGGACGAACTGATCCAGGACGCGGGCGCCAAAGGGGTGCAGGAGATCGTGATCGGGATGGCGCATCGCGGCCGGCTGAACGTGCTGGTGAATTCGCTGGGCAAGATGCCGGCCGACCTGTTCGCCGAATTCGACCACACCGCCAGGGAAGACCTGCCGTCGGGCGACGTCAAGTACCACCAGGGCTTCAGCTCCGACGTGACCACGCCCGGCGGCCCAGTGCACCTGAGCCTGGCTTTCAATCCGTCGCATCTGGAAATCGTCAACCCGGTGGTCGAAGGCTCGGTGCGCGCCCGGATGGACCGGCGCGCCGACCCGCGGGGCTTGCAGGTGCTGCCGGTACAGGTGCACGGCGATGCCGCGTTTGCGGGGCAGGGCGTGGTGATGGAAACGCTGGCGCTGGCCGAAACGCGCGGCTACTTCACCGGCGGCACGGTGCATATCGTCATCAATAACCAGATCGGCTTCACCACCAGCGATCCGCGTGACAGCCGCTCGACCCTGTATTGCACCGACATCGTCAAGATGATCGAGGCGCCGGTGCTGCACGTGAATGGTGACGACCCCGAAGCCGTGGTGCTGGCGACCCAGCTCGCGCTGGAGTACCGCATGGAGTTCGCCAAGGACGTGGTGGTGGACATCGTGTGCTTCCGCAAGCTCGGCCACAACGAGCAGGACACACCGGCGCTGACGCAGCCGCTGATGTACAAGAAAATCGCCGCCCATCCGGGCACCCGCAAGCTCTACGCCGACAAGCTGGCAGCACAAGGGCTGGGTGAGACGCTGGGCGACGACATGGTCAAGTCCTACCGCGCCGCGATGGATGCGGGCAAGCACACAGCGGCTCCGGTGCTGACCAACTTCAAGAGCAAGTACGCAGTGGACTGGACGCCGTTCCTCGGCAAGAAATGGACCGACAGCGCGGATACGGCGATCCCGATGGCCGAGTGGAAACGCCTGGCCGAGAGGATCACCACCATTCCCGAGAATTTCGCCCCACATCCGCTGGTCAAACGGGTGCTGGACGACCGCGCGGCGATGGGCCGCGGCGAAGCCGGCGTGGACTGGGGCATGGGCGAGCACATGGCGTTTGCCTCGCTGGTCGCCAGCGGCTACCCGGTGCGGCTGTCGGGCGAGGACAGCGGCCGCGGCACGTTCAGCCACCGCCATGCCGTGCTGCACGACCAGAAGCGCGAGAAGTGGGACATCGGCACGTACACGCCGCTGGAAAACGTGGCCGAGAATCAGGCGCCCTTCCTGGTCATCGATTCGATCCTGTCCGAGGAAGCGGTGCTCGGCTTCGAATACGGCTACGCCTCCAACGATCCGAATACGCTGGTGATCTGGGAAGCGCAGTTCGGCGATTTCGCCAACGGCGCCCAGGTGGTGATCGACCAGTTCATCGCCTCGGGCGAAGTGAAGTGGGGACGCGTCAACGGCATCACGCTGATGCTGCCGCACGGCTATGAAGGCCAGGGCCCCGAGCACAGCTCGGCGCGGCTGGAGCGCTTCATGCAGTTGTCCGCCGACACCAACATGCAGGTGGTGCAGCCGACCACGGCCAGCCAGATCTTCCACGTGCTGCGGCGCCAGATGATTCGCGGCCTGCGCAAGCCGCTGGTGATCATGACGCCCAAGTCGCTGCTGCGAAACAGGGACGCGACGTCGCCGCTCACCGAATTCACCAAGGGGACGTTCCAGACCATCATCCCGGAGAACAGGGAGCTCAAGGCCGACAAGGTCAAGCGCATCGTCGTGTGCTCGGGCAAGGTGTACTACGACCTGGCCAAGCGGCGCGAGGAAAGGGGCGCGGACGATACCGCGATCTTGCGCGTCGAGCAGCTCTACCCGTTCCCGCACAAGGTGTTCGCGTCCGAGCTGAAGAAGTATCCCGGCGCCACAGATATCGTCTGGTGCCAGGACGAGCCGCAGAACCAGGGCGCCTGGTTCTTCGTGCAGCACTACATCCACGAGAACATGAACGAGGGGCAGAAGCTGGGTTATTCCGGCCGCGCCGCCTCGGCCTCGCCGGCAGTAGGCTATTCGCACCTGCACCAGGAACAGCAAAAGAGCTTGGTCGATGGTGCCTTTTCGAAACTCAAAGGTTTCGTCTTGACCAAGTGATATTTCGCACGCGTAGCGCCGAAATATCTCCGCGCGGTCGAACCGGACCTGGAGGCCGCTCACCGCGCGGTCGCGACAAGAATATCTAGAAAGAAGAATATGGCTATCGTAGAAGTGAAGGTCCCGCAGCTGTCCGAATCGGTTGCCGAGGCGACCATGCTGCAGTGGAAGAAGAAGGCGGGCGATAGCGTCGCGCTCGACGAGATCATCATCGAAATCGAAACCGACAAAGTGGTGCTGGAAGTGCCGGCGCCCGCTGCCGGCGTGCTGGCGGAGATCGTGGTGGCCGATGGCGCCACCGTCGTGGCCGACCAGGTGATCGCGAAGATCGACACCGAGGGCAAGGCCGCCGCGGCAGCGCCCGCTGGCGCACCGGCTGCTGCGCCGGCGGCACCCGCTCCAGCGGCACCCGCGTCCGCGCCGGCCACCGCTGGTTCGAAGGCGGGGATTGCCATGCCCGCTGCGGCCAAGATCATGGCGGACAACCAGCTCGCCGCCGGCTCGGTGCCGGGCACCGGCAGGGACGGTCGCGTAACCAAGGGCGACGTGCTTGGGGCCGTCGCCGCGGGCGCGGCCAAGCCTTCCGTCGCTCCGGTTGCCGCACCAGTTGCCGCGCCAAGAGTCGCGCTGCCCCAGGTCAATGCGCCGGTCGCCGCGCCGGATCTCGGCGATCGCCCCGAGCAGCGCGTCCCGATGAGCCGGCTGCGCGCGCGGGTGGCCGAACGGCTATTGCAGTCGCAATCGTCCAACGCCATCCTGACCACGTTCAACGAAGTCAATATGGCGCCCGTGATGGAAATGCGCAAGCGCTTCCAGGAACGGTTCGAGAAGGAGCACGGCGTGAAGATCGGCTTCATGAGCTTCTTCGTCAAGGCGGCCGTGCATGCGCTCAAGAAATATCCGGTGATCAACGCCTCGGTCGACGGCAACGACATCGTCTACCACGGCTACTTCGACATCGGCATCGCGGTGGGGTCGCCGCGCGGCCTGGTCGTGCCGATCCTGCGCAACGCCGACCAGATGAGTTTTGCCGACATCGAAAAGAAGATCGCCGAGTACGGCGTGAAGGCGCGCGATGGCAAGCTGGGCCTCGAGGAAATGACCGGCGGCACTTTCTCCATTTCCAACGGCGGCGTGTTCGGCTCGATGCTGTCCACTCCGATCATCAACCCGCCGCAGTCGGCCATCCTGGGCGTGCACGCGACCAAGGACCGCGCCGTGGTGGAGAACGGCCAGGTGGTGGTGCGGCCGATGAACTACCTGGCCATGAGCTATGACCACCGCATCATCGACGGCCGCGAGGCCGTGCTGGGGCTGGTGGCGATGAAGGAAGCGCTGGAAGAACCGGCCCGCCTGCTGTTCGATATTTAGAGTTCAACTAGAAGAATGACCAACAAGAATTTTGACGTCATCGTCATCGGCGGCGGCCCGGGCGGCTACATCGCGGCCATCCGCGCTGCCCAGCTGGGCTTCAACACCGCCTGCATCGATGAGTGGAAGAACGGCAAGGGCGCGCCTGCCCTGGGCGGCACCTGCACCAACATCGGCTGCATTCCATCCAAGGCGCTGCTGCAGTCGTCGGAACACTACGAGCAGGCTGGCAAGCACTTCGCCGACCATGGAATAGAAGTGAAAGGCCTGGGGCTCGATCTGGCGAAGATGCTGGCCCGCAAGGACCAGGTGGTCAAACAGAACAACGACGGCATCGCATTCCTGTTCAAGAAGAACAAGGTCTCGTTCTTTCATGGCCGTGGGTCGTTCGTCAAATCAGGCGAGGCGGGCTACGAGATCAAGGTGACTGGCGCGGCGGAAGAAACCATCGCGGGCAAGCACGTCATCGTGGCGACCGGCTCCAATGCTCGCGCGCTGCCGGGCACGTCGTTCGACGAGGAAAACATTCTGTCCAACGACGGCGCGCTGCGGGTACTGGATGTACCGAAGCGGCTGGGCCTGATTGGCGCGGGCGTCATTGGACTGGAGATGGGTTCGGTGTGGCGCCGGTTGGGCTCGCAGGTGACCGTGCTCGAGGCGCTTCCCGCCTTCCTGGGCCTCGTGGACGACCAGATTGCCAGGGAAGCGAAGAAGGCGTTCGACAAGCAAGGCCTGAAGATCGAGCTGGGCGTGAAGGTCGGCGAAGTGAAAAGCGGGAAGAATGGAGTATCGATCGCCTGGACCAACGCCAAGGGCGAGGCCCAGACGCTGGAGGTCGACAAGCTGATCGTCTCGATAGGGCGGGTGCCCAACACCATCGGACTGAATCCGGACGCGGTGGGCCTGAAGCTCGACGAGCGCGGCGCGGTGGTCGTGGATGACGAGTGCCGCACCAATCTGCCGAACGTGTGGGCCGTGGGCGATGTGGTGCGCGGCCCGATGCTGGCGCACAAGGCCGAGGAAGAGGGCGTGGCGGTAGCCGAGCGTATTGCCGGCCAGCACGGGCACGTGAACTTCAACACCATTCCCTGGGTGATTTACACCAGTCCGGAGATCGCCTGGGTCGGCCAGACCGAGCAGCAACTGAAGGCCGCCGGCGTCAAGTACAAGGCCGGCACCTTTCCGTTCATGGCCAACGGGCGGGCGCGGGCGTTGGGCGATACCACCGGCATGGTGAAGTTCCTTGCCGATGCCGCGACCGACGAGATCCTGGGCGTGCACATCGTGGGCCCGATGGCCAGCGAACTGATTTCCGAAGCGGTGGTGGCGATGGAGTTTCGCGCCAGCAGCGAGGACATCGCGCGCATCTGCCACGCTCACCCGTCGTTGTCGGAGGCAACGAAGGAGGCGGCGCTGGCGGTGGACAAGAGGACTCTGAACTTCTGAAGATCCGAGTTCTCTCGCCGCGATGACCGTCCTCGAGCAATACAAGAAGGAACTCGCTGCGCGCGGCTACCGGAGCGACCCGGCGCAGCTGCGCGCGGTCGAGGCGCTCGACCGCTGCGCGCGCGAGTGGGCCGGCTACAAAGAGCAGCGCTCCAACGCGTTCAAAAAGCTGATCAACCGGCCCGAGATTCCGCGCGGGGTCTACCTTTACGGCGGTGTCGGCCGGGGCAAGAGTTTCCTGATGGATTGCTTCTATACGGCGGTGCCGATCGTGCGCAAGACCCGGTTGCACTTCCACGAATTCATGCGCGAAGTGCATCGCGAACTGGCCGAGCTGCAAGGCACGGTGAACCCGCTGGACGAACTGGGCGAACGCATGGCGCGGCGCTATCGGCTGGTCTGCTTCGACGAGTTCCATGTCGCCGACATCACCGACGCCATGATCCTGCACCGCCTGCTTCTTGCCCTGTTCGACAACGGCGTGGGGTTCGTGACGACCTCGAACTTCAAGCCGGACGATCTGTATCCCAATGGACTGCACCGCGACCGGATCCTGCCGGCCATCGCCTTGCTCAACGAGAAGCTCGACGTCATCGGCGTGGACAACGGTATCGACTATCGGCGCCGAGCCATGGAGCAGGTCGAGCTGTACCACACACCGTTGGGGCCCGATGCCGATGTGCTGATGGACCAGGCATTTACCCGGCTGGCCGAGTCGCACGACGAGAACCCGGTCCTGCATATCGAGGCGCGCGAAATCCGCGCCCGCCGCAAGGCCGGCGGCGTCGTCTGGTTCGATTTCAAGACCTTGTGCGGCGGCCCGCGCTCGCAAAACGACTATCTGGAGATCGCCACCCAGTTCCATACGGTGCTGCTCAGCGACGTGCCGCAGCTGCCCGTGCGCATGGCCTCGGAAGCGCGCCGTTTCACCTGGCTGGTGGACGTTCTCTACGACCGGCGCGTCAAGCTGGTCGTGTCGGCTCAGGTGGCGCCCGAGGCGTTGTACAAGGAGGGGCCGCTCGCCCATGAGTTTCCGCGAACCGTATCGCGGCTGAACGAAATGCGGTCGGCCGCGTTCCTCGCGCTCGAGCACCGGATGGTCGACACCCGCCTGACATGAAATTGCTTTTTTGGGTCCTTATTCTGCTGAGCTTGCCGGCTGTCTCGCGGGCCCAGGATGACGACGGCGCCAAGAGCCAGCGGGCCCGCATCGCCGCCGAGCGCCGCGATGCCGAGGCCGCGTTCCGCACCCAGGAGAAGGCTTGCTATGGCAAGTTCGCCGTCAATGACTGCCTGAATGCGGCCAGGGCCCACCGCCGCGAGGTGTTGGCCGACCTGCGCCGGCAGGAGATGTCGGTCAACGACGCCCAGCGCAAGCGCAAGGCGGCTGAACATTTGGGCGCTATCGAAGAGCGCGCGACACCCGAAAAGCTCCAGCAGGATGCGCAGCGCCGGACCACCGCGCTCGAGAAGCAGCGAGAACGGGAGTCGGCGGCGGCACAAAAGGCGTCCGAACGGTCATCGAAGGCGCAGGAGGCCGCGGAACGCGCCGCCAAGAAGGATGGCGCCAGGGGCGACGCTCCCCGTGGCCCCAATGCCGCGGATCCGGCCCGCGCGGAAAGCAAGCGGGGCGAAGCGGCTGCGGCCGGAACCCGCAGAGCCGAAGAGGCGGCGCAGAACGTGAAAAGACGCGAGCAGAAGCAGCTCGATGCCGAGGACCGAAAGGCCGGCGTCGACCAGCGCCTGGCTGAGCGGAAGAAGCCGAAGGCGCAACCGCTTCCGACGCCGTAAGCGGTTAACTATCGAGCGGGTCCAGCTTGACGACGACCAGCGACAGGTTGTCGCCGCCGCCATGTCCGCGCGAGCGGGCTTTTTCGATCAGGAATTCGGTGGCTTCGCGCGGGGAGAGCGAAGAAAGCACCGATCCCAGCTCGGTAGGGCTGAAATAGTGCCAGACGCCATCGCTGCAGGCCATCAGCACGTCGCCAGGGCGCAACTGGGGGATGAAATGAACGTCGGCCCGCGGGTCATCGTCGGCACCCAGGCAGCCCATCAGGATGTTCGATTGAGGATGCACGTTGGCTTCCTCCTCCGTCAGCTCGCCGCTGTCCACCAGTGTCTGCACGTAGGAATGGTCCATGGTCCGCTTGACCAGCTTGCCTCCGTGGAAGTGGTAGATGCGCGAGTCTCCGGCATGGATCCAGTGGCAATCGCCCGCCGGATTGATGAGGAAGGCTGCCAGCGTGCTGTGCGGCTCCTGTTCCGATGAGACCGCCGTCAGCTTGATGACGATGTGCGCTTCCTGCACCATCTGCTTGAGCATCGACGGCCCGTCGTCGTGGTCGGGGGAATAGCGTTCGAACAGCTGCCTGGCGGTCATCATGACCTGATCGGAGGCTTTCCGCCCGCCGCTGCGCCCGCCCATGCCATCAGCCACCACGGCCAGGACGCAACCTGTCGCGCGCGGATGGCTGAGCAGGGCAATCTGGTCCTGCTGGTATTCGCGGTCACCCTTGTGGATGCCGGTAGATGCGGTGAGTCGATATCCCTTGGCCATACTTCAATCATTTCCGGCGCCCGCTATCATGGTCATGGTGCGGACGCTCGATTATTGCCCCCGAAACACGTATTATCGAGCGAACCCGACCGCAGCCGGCCCAGCGCCCGCAGATCACGTGAATTCGAACCTTCATTCCCCCGAACGCCGCCTGATCGAGCTGCGCATGGAGCACGCCGATCTGGATGCCCTGATCGACCGCGCCGCCGATGAAGAGACGGTTGATGAACTCATGATGCGGCGCCTGAAGAAGCGGCGGCTGGCACTGCGCGACCAGATCGCACGCCTGGAGCTCGTACTCGACCCCAAAGAACCCGCCTGATGACCGGCGCGGGCGAACCGCCTCGACGCGGCGCTGACCTTGGCAGCGATCTGGAAACGGCGGTGCGCGACGCATTCGCGCCCGGCGGCGTGCTTTCGCGCGCAGCCGAGCAGTTTCGGCCGCGCAGCGGCCAGACCGACATGGCCCTGGCGGTTGCCGCGATGATCCAAAGCGGCGGAGCCCTGGTGGTCGAAGCAGGCACCGGAGTCGGCAAGACATTCTCTTACCTGGTCCCTGCTCTGCTCAGCGGCGAAAGGGTGCTGCTGTCGACCGCGACCAAGACCTTGCAGGACCAGCTGTTCGGCCGCGACCTGCCGAGGCTGGTGGAGGCGCTTGGTCTGCCTGTGCGAACCGCGCTGCTCAAAGGCCGCGCCAGCTATCTATGCCTGCACCGCATGGAAGTGGCGCGCCAGGAAGGGTCTTTCCCCGATCGCGGCTCGATTCGAACGCTGGCCAAGATCGAGGAATGGGCGAAGGTCACCCGCGCGGGCGACCTGGCCGAATTGCCCGGGCTGGACGAGCGCTCGCCGCTGATCCCGCTGGTCACCTCCACCCGCGAGAACTGCCTGGGCGCGCAATGCCCGAGGTTTCGCGCCTGCCACGTGAACCTGGCCCGGCGAGAAGCACTGGCCGCGGACGTGGTGGTGATCAATCACCATCTGTTTTTCGCCGACCTGGCGGTGCGTGAATCGGGCATGGCCGAATTGCTGCCGACAGTGCGCGTCGCGATCTTCGATGAGGCCCACCAGCTGAACGAAACGGGGGTGCAGTTCCTCGGGACGCACCTGACCACCGGCCAGCTGCTGGACTTCGCGCGCGACATGCTGGCCGCCGGCCTGCAGCTGGCCCGCGGGCTGGCGGACTGGCAGTTGGTGGCCTCCGCCGTGGAACGAGCCGCCCGCGACCTGCGGCTGGTGGTGGGCAAGCATGCGCCGGGCGCGCGGCTGCGCTGGGTAGAGGAAGCGCCGGGCGGGCTGAGCGCGCGCGACTGGCGTTCGGCGCTGGACGAATTGCATCTCGCGTGCTCGCAGGCGATGTCCGCACTGGCCACCGTGAGCGAGATCGCCCCCGACTTTGGCCGTCTGTTCGAGCGCGCCGACGATCTGGCGCAGCGAGTGCAGAAATTTTCCGATCCTTGCCAGGCGGGCGCGGTGCGCTGGGTGGATGTGGGCACGCAACTGCGGCTGATCGAATCCCCGCTGGACATCGCCGATGCGGTCCAGGAGAAGCTGCTGCGCGCCGGCGAAGAAGAGGCCTCCACCCGCGCCTGGATCTTCACTTCGGCCACGCTCGGCGACGATGCCCGCCTGTCCTGGTTCACCGAGCCCTGTGGCCTGGGACAAGCGCAGGTGCTGCGCGTGGGCAGCCCGTTCGACTATGCAACGCAGGCCGCTGTCTACGTGCCGCGCCACCTGCCCAAACCCAGCGAGCCGGGCCACAGCGCCGAGGTCGCGGCGCTGGCCGCCGAGGGCGCGAGGCGATTGGGCGGCCGCACCATGGTGCTGACGACCACTTTGCGGGCGCTGCGGGCCATCGGCGAGGAATTGCAACGCCGCTTCGAGAGTTCCGGCGAGGTCGAGGTTCTGGTGCAGGGACAGTGGCCCAAGCGCCGCCTGATCGAGCGCTTCCGGGAAGGCGCCTCGCAGGGCCGGCCGGGATGCATGCTGGTGGCTTCGGCGTCTTTCTGGGAGGGCGTCGACGTTCCCGGCGATGCCTTGCAGCTGGTGATCATCGACAAGCTGCCGTTCCCACCCCCGGGAGACCCGCTGGTCGAAGCCCGCGCACAGCGCCTGGAGTCGCAGGGGCGCAGTGCCTTCAACGATTACTTCGTGCCGGAAGCGGCGGTGGCGCTCAAACAGGGAGCGGGACGCCTGATCCGGCGGGAATCGGATCAGGGAGTGCTGGTCGTGTGCGACACCCGGCTGGCCAGCATGGGCTACGGCCGGCGGATACTGGCAGCGCTGCCGCCGATGCGCACGCTTGGGTCGAACGAAGAGTTTCTTGAAACCCTGGTGCGGTTCACCACAACTTCCACCACGGATCCTGCCTGGACTTGAAGCCCCTGCTCAGGTACTCGCTCTTGGGGTAGGTCTTCTCCATCACGCGGCGCGTGTCATCGCGCAACTGGGCCATCCCCAGCGCGTCATAGGAGCGCACGAGGATGAACAAGGCCTCTTCCAGGGCGGGCACGTCCTGGTAGTCGGTCAATGCGTTCTGGGCCCGGTTGATCGCGGCCACGTAAGCGCCGCGGCTGTAGTAGTAGCGCGCCACGTGCACTTCGTACTCAGCCAGTGAATTGACGATGTAGGTCATGCGCGCCCGTGCGTCGGGCGTGTAGCGTGAATCGGGAAAACGGGTTACCAGTTCCTTGAACGAGTCGAACGATTCCTTGGCCGCCTTCTGGTCCCGCTCCGACAGGTCCTGCCTGGACAGGAAGGCGAAGATGCCCAGGTTGTCGTTGAAGTTGACGATGCCCTTGAGGTACAAGGCGTAATCGATCGCCGGACTGGATGGATGCAGCTTGATGAAGCGGTCCAGTGTCGACAGCGCTTGTGCCTGGTCGCCGCCCTTGTATTGCGCGTAGGCCTTTTCCAGCTGCGCCTGCTGGGCCAGCGGCGTTCCCGCGGCACGGCCCTCGAGCTTCTCGAACAGGGGGATGGCCTTGTCGTAAGCGCCCGAGCTCAGCTCGTCCTTCGCCTCGGCGTAAATCTTGTTCGGGCTCCAGCTCGCGGTCTTGTCCTCGGACGTCGAAGAGCAAGCGGCCAGCAACGCGGCGGCACCGATCGCCAAAGCGGGTAGCACCGATAATTTGGCTCGAAGCATTGAAACGAACTTTCTTGAAACAGGGCAAATTCATTATATCGGCCGACCCCTCTGCACCCGAGGTGCCGGCCGGACTGGAAGACGCCCTGGACGCCGGCCCAGACGCTGAGCTCAGGCCCTTCGTCATCGCGGCCGCGCAACACGGCGAACGCCTCGACCGCGCACTGGCCGCCTTGGTGCCGGAGTTCTCGCGCAGCTACCTGCAGCAGCTGATCGAAGCCGGTGCGGTGACGCTGGAGGGCACGGCGGCGACGCGGTCCTCGCAGAAGGTGAAGGCCGGCGACCAAGGCGAAATCGAGCTGCGGCCGACGCCGCAAAGCCAGGCCTTCCGGCCCGAGCCGATGACGCTGGCTATCGTGTTCGAGGATGATCACCTGCTGGTTCTGGACAAACCCGCCGGGCTCGTCGTGCACCCGGCGCCGGGCAACTGGAGTGGAACGCTGCTCAATGGCTTGCTTGCGCGCGACAGCCAGGCGTCGTTGCTGCCGCGCGCCGGCATCGTGCACCGGTTGGACAAGGACACCAGCGGCCTGATGGTGGTGGCTCGCACTCGCGCCGTCATGGACGCGCTGGTGCAACGGATCGGTGCACGCGAGGTGGCGCGCCAGTATGTTGCACTGGCGCACCGCTCCTGGGGCGGCGCGGCGGTGCGGCACGTGCAGGCGCCGATCGGCCGCGATCCGCGCAACCGCCTGCGCATGGCTGTGGTCGAAAGCGGCAAGCCCGCGTCCACAACGTTCGAACTGCTGCAAGGCAGTGAGCAGGGCTGCTGGGTCCGCGCCACGCTGGGGACTGGCCGCACGCACCAGATCCGCGTTCACATGGCGCATATCGGCCATCCGCTGGTGGCGGACGAGCTCTATGGAGGCGCCGAGGCCGCCGGCCTGGCGCGGCAGGGCCTTCATGCGTACCGGCTGGCTTTCGAGCATCCGGCCACCGGCCAGGCACTCGAGTTTCACGCTCCGTTACCGGCGGATCTGCGGCATGCCCTGGGGCTTTGGGGCCTGCGTTACAATGATTTTGAATGGCTCAAGAGCCACGCCCCCTAGCCAGCGGGGCAGGCGCCGCGCGACCAAGGTCACGCAAGGCGCAGCGAACCGAAACATCGCCCCTGTTTAGCCCTTGATTTGCGCGTCGGATGGCGCCTTTTCCCGGAACGGCAAGACCATGAATACGACGGATGCGAAGCGCGTCCTCGAAACCGCCTTGATTTGCTCGCAGCAGCCATTGCCGTTGCGGGAGCTGCGCGTCCTGTTCAACGACGAACTGGGCGCCGACACGATCAAGGCGCTGCTCGCGGACCTCCAGAACGAATGGACCCAGCGCGGGGTCGAACTGGTGCACGTGGCCAGCGGCTGGCGCTTTCAGAGCCGGCCGCAGATGCGCGATTACCTCGACCGCCTGCACCCGGAAAAGCCGCCCAAGTACACCCGTGCGGTGCTCGAGACGCTGGCGATCATCGCGTACCGCCAGCCGTGCACGCGCGGTGACATGGAGGACATCCGCGGTGTGACCATCAACGCGCTGATCATCAAGCAGCTGGAAGACCGCGGCTGGGTCGAGGTGATCGGCCATCGCGAGACGGTGGGGCGCCCGGCGCTGTTTGCGACTACCCGCCAGTTCCTGGACGACCTCGGCCTGGATTCCCTGGACCAGTTGCCGGTGCTGGACAGTCCCGCGCAACAGGCGCACGTATTCGATTCGCTGGGCACCAGCGCCGACCAGCCGGACCTCGCGATCGAAACTCGCACCGAGCTGGGCGGCGAAGACCCAGCCGCACCGGCTTCTCTTGCAAGCCAACAACCCGCCCATGAGGGCGCCGCCGACGATGCGGCGCAAGCCGTCGAGACATGAATATGAACGAACCTTTGCCTGGCGCGGTATCCGTGCAGTCCGCCGAAGAGTTGGACGAAAAAGAAACTCCGGCTGCCGTCGTGCGCGACGCCGTACCACCCGCGGCCGAGGCGCATGTCGCCGACGAGCTCTGGGATGACAGCGATGGCGAGGGCGAAGGCGACGCCGATGATGACGAACAGGAGGGCGAGCGCTCGGCGGAGGAACAGGTCAGGGCCGAGCCCACAGTGCCGATCCGCTTTGCCGATGTGGTCTCCGGCCAGTTCGACGCCGAGGTGGAAAGTGCCGAGGTCGCGGCGCCCAAACGGGTGCTCTCGCCTCAGGCCGATACCCCCAAACTGCACAAGCTGCTGGCGCAGGCGGGCCTGGGTTCGCGACTCGAAATGGAGCAGCTCATCACCGAAGGGCGGATCTCGGTCAACAACGAGCCCGCCCACATCGGCCAGCGCATCCAGTTCGGCGACCAGATCAAGGTCAACGGCAAGCCCATCCGTTTCCGGATCGCGCCGCCGCCGGCGCGAGTGATCGCCTATCACAAGCCGGTGGGCGAAGTCGTCACCAATGACGATCCGCGCAACCGGCCCACGGTATTTCGCAAACTGCCCAAGCTGCAGCAGGGCAAGTGGCAATCGGTTGGGCGCCTGGACCTGAACACCGAAGGCCTGTTGCTGTTCACGAATTCGGGCGAGCTGGCGAACAAGCTGATGCATCCGCGTTTCGGCCTGGAGCGCGAATACGCCGTCCGGGTTCTGGGCGCAGTGAGCAACGAGGAAAAGCAGCGTCTGCTCGAAGGTGTCGACCTGGAAGATGGCCGCGCGCAGTTCGGCTCGATCGAGGACGGCGGCGGCGAAGGCGCGAACACCTGGTATCGGGTGACGATTTCCGAAGGCCGCAATCGCGAGGTCCGGCGGTTGTTCGAGGCGCTGGGCCATGCCGTCAGCCGGCTGATCCGCATCCGCTACGGCGCGATGATGCTGCCGCGTGGACTCAAACGCGGCGCCTGGATGGAATTGGATGAGCGCGATATCCGCGCGCTGATGCAAGCTGCGGGTCCGAACGGAACCGCGCGGCCACCGCAGGGCGAACGTGAGGGCGAGGGCGAGCCGGGCGGCGGCGGCAAGAGCCGCAACCGCCGCCGGGGCAATCGCAACGGGGCGCGCGGCAACAACCGGGAAGGCCAGCCGCGAGGCCCGGGGCAGCAGCCGGGCCTGCCAGGCCAGGGCGGCAACGCCGGCGGCCAGGGCCAGCAGCGGCGCAAGGACCGGGGTGACCGCGGCGACCGCGCCGAACGGCAGGGCGGCAACGCGCAACCCGACCCGATGAAGACATCCTTCGGCTACATCGGCGCCGACAGCTTCACACGCCAGCGCCAGGGGCAAGGGCAGGGCCAAGGTCAAGGCCAGGGCGGCCGGCGCCGCGGTGGCGGCGGAGGCGGCGGGGGTGGAGGCGGTGGCTTTGGCGGCGGTGGCTCGGGCGGCGGCCAACGCCGCGGGGGTCGCGGCCGCTAGCGAACGACGCGGGGGCATGGCTTCTCATGCCCGAGCTAAAATTCAAGGCTTTGCGCAACTTCTCGGGTTGCGGCGAAACCCAACAACTTCAATTTCAGGAAATTTCAATGGCCATCGAACGCACCCTCTCCATCATCAAGCCCGACGCCGTGGCGAAGAACGTGATCGGCCAGATCTACTCCCGCTTCGAGGCCGGCGGCCTGAAGATCATCGCCGCGAAAATGGCTCATCTGTCGCGCGGGGAAGCGCAGCAGTTCTATGCCGTGCACAAAGAGCGCCCCTTCTACAAGGACCTGGTCGAGTTCATGATCTCCGGCCCGGTGATGATCCAGGTGCTCGAAGGCGAGAACGCCATCCTGAAGAACCGCGACCTGATGGGTGCGACCGATCCGAAGAAAGCCGCTCCCGGAACCATCCGCGCGGATTTCGCCGACAGCATCGATGCCAATGCGGTGCACGGCTCCGACGCCGCCGAAACCGCCAAGGTGGAAGTGAGCTTCTTCTTTCCTGTGATGAACGTCTACTCCCGCTAGCCGCGGCGAGCGGACCTCACATGCGATGACGGCCAATCTTCTCGACTTCGACCTGGAGGGGTTGGCTGCGTTCTGCGAGGAGCTGGGCGAAAAGCGCTTCCGCGCGACCCAGCTGTTCCGATGGATTCACCAGCGCGGCGAGCGCGATTTCGACCAGATGAGCGATCTGGCCAAGACGCTTCGCGACAAGCTCAAGACCGCGGCACGCATCGAAGCGCCGGCCATCGTTTCCCAGCACGAATCGGCCGACGGCACGATCAAGTGGCTGTTCGACGTGGGGGCGGGGGACGCAATCGAGGCTGTCTTCATCCCGGAGGACGACCGCGGCACGCTGTGCGTTTCCTCGCAGGCCGGCTGCGCCGTGGGCTGCCGTTTCTGTTCCACCGGCCACCAGGGCTTCTCGCGCAACCTGACCACCGGCGAAATCGTGGCCCAGCTCTGGTTCGCCGAGCACTTCCTGCGCCGGCGCCTGGGGACCAGCGAGCGTGTCATCTCCAACGTCGTGATGATGGGAATGGGCGAGCCGCTGCAGAACTACACGGCCCTGCTCCCGGCCCTGCGCGTGATGCTGGACGATCATGGCTACGGCCTGTCGCGCCGGCGCGTGACGGTGTCGACGTCGGGGATGGTTCGCATGATCGACCGGCTGGCCCGGGATTGCCCGGTGGCCCTGGCGGTGTCGCTGCACGCAGCGAACAACGAATTGCGCGACCACCTCGTGCCGTTGAACCGCAAGCATTGCCTGGAAGACCTGCTCGATGCCTGCAACCGCTACCTGGAACATGCCCCGCGCGACTTCATCACCTTCGAATACTGCATGCTCGATGGCGTCAACGACCAGGCGGAACAAGCGCGCCAGCTGGTGGACCTGGTAAAGCACCACGGCGGCAAAGGCGTGTCGTGCAAGATCAACCTGATCCCCTTCAATCCATTTCCGCAGTCGGAACTGACGCGTTCACCCCACAAACAGGTGCTCGCGTTCGCGAAAATCCTCGGTGATGCTGGTATCGTCACCACTGTGCGCAAGACCCGAGGGGACGACATCGACGCCGCGTGCGGGCAGCTCGCCGGCGACGTCAGGGACCGCACCCGCGTGGGCGAACGCATCGTCCGGCAGCGCACCGTGATGATGAAACAGGTGCCGGCACCCGCACCCGGTGCGAAGGAGACATGACACGATGAAAAGGTCCGCATGGGACCCGCGCAAATGCCTGGCCTGGGCCTGGCTGGCCGGCACGCTGCTGCTGGCCCTGGCGGGCTGCGCCTCGCCGGCGTCCTCCGGCGGCGATACCGGCGTGTCACGCGACATGCTGACCGAATCCGACGAGCCCGAGGGACGCAAGCGGGCGCGCATCCGGATGGAACTCGCAATCGGCTATTTCGAACAGGGCCAGACCAGCGTGGCCCTGGACGAACTCAAGCAGGTGATCGCCGCCGACCCGGGTTTTCCGGATGCCTACAACCTGCGCGGCCTGATCTACATGCGGCTGAACGACAACCAGCAGGCCGAGGAGAGTTTCCGCCGCGCGGCCGCGCTCAACCCGCGCGACGCCAACGTGCAGCACAACTACGGCTGGCTGCTGTGCCAGCAGGGCCGCTACGACGAATCGATGCGCGCCTTCGAGGTGGCAATGGCCAACCCGCTCTATGCCGGGCGCGCCAAGACGCTGATGGCCCAAGGCCTCTGCCAGGCGCGCGCCGGCCGCGCGGCCGACGCCGAACGCAGCCTGGCGCGCTCCTACGAGCTGGATGCGGGCAACCCGGTGACCGGCTACAACCTGGCCAACCTGCTGTTCCGGCGCGGCGATTTCACCCGCGCCCAGTTTTACATCCGGCGCCTGAACAACACCGATCTGGCCAATGCCGAGACGCTGTGGCTGGGTGTCAAGGTCGAGCGCAGGCTGAACGACCGGGTGGCCATGCTGCAGCTGGGCGAGCAGCTGAAGAAGCGTTTTCCGCAGTCCCGCGAGGCCACCGCGTACGAACGAGGGGCTTTCGATGAGTGAATCCTGGGGCCCGGAAGGCGCCGCCGCGTTCGCCGGCCAGCCGGCGGCCAATGATGCATTGACGGCCGGCGCCCTGTTGCGCCGTGCGCGCGAGGCGGCGGGGCTGCACGTGGCGGCATTGGCCGTGTCGCTGAAAGTGCCGGTGCCCAAACTGGAGGCGCTGGAACAAGACCGCTGGGACCTCTTGCCCGATGCCGTGTTCGCGCGAGCACTGGCCGCCAGTGTCTGCCGCACGCTCAAGATCGACCCGCAGCCGGTACTCGATCGTCTGCCCCAGACCGCCGCGCCGCGCCTGATCCGTACCGACGAAGGCATCAATGCCCCCTTTCGTGCTCCCGGCGATGGCACTGCGCCGACCTGGCTCACTCTGCTCTCCAGGCCGACGTTCCTGGTCGTTTTTGCGTTGCTGCTCGGTGCGCTCGTGCTGATCCTGCTGCCCTCGATGCAGCGAGACGACAGCGTGGCAGCAGCGGCCAGTTCGCCGAAGGCGATTTCGCCACCGCAGCCCGTGGCCGTTCCGGGTACTGTTCTGGAGCCGGCCGCCAACGTCGCGCAACCCATGGCTGCCATGGCCGCAGCGTCCGTGCCATTGCCGGCAGGAGCCGCATCCGGAGCGTCCGCGGCTGTGCCGGCCAAGAGCCTTGCCGCGGCCAGCGCCGCCAACGACCCGGCGGCTGCCGCCAGCGCCATCGTCGTGTTTCGCACCAAGAGCCCTTCATGGGTGGAAGTGACCGATGCGAAAGGCGTGGTCGCCGTGAGGCGCCTGCTGGCCCCGGGCGAAGCCGCGGGGGTCTCGGGTGCGCTGCCGCTGCAGGTCACCGTGGGCCGGGCCGATGCCACAGAGGTGCAAGTGCGCGGCAAGCCGTTCGATCTGCAATCGGTCTCGCGCGACAACGTGGCGCGCTTCGAGGTCAAATAATGCAGCCCTGCCTGCCCATCGAGCTCGCTGCGCCCAGGCCGCGCCGCTCGCGCCAGGCCCGCGTGGTGTGGGGTTCGCGCATCGTGACCGTCGGTGGCGATGCGCCGGTGCGTGTGCAGTCCATGACCAACACGGACACCCAGGACGCGCTCGGCACCGCGATCCAGGTCAAGGAATTGGCCGTGGCCGGATCGGAACTGGTGCGCATCACCGTCAACACGCCCGAGGCAGCCGCGCAAGTGCCCTACATCCGCGAGCAGCTCGACCGGATGGGAATCGACATTCCGCTGATCGGCGACTTCCACTACAACGGGCACCGCCTGCTCACCGACTACCCGGACTGTGCGCAGGCGCTGTCCAAGTACCGCATCAACCCCGGCAACGTGGGCAAGGGCGACAAGCACGACAAGCAGTTCGGCCAGATGATCGAAGCGGCAATGCGCTGGGGCAAACCCGTGCGCATCGGCGTGAACTGGGGCAGCCTCGACCAGGAACTGCTCTCGCAGCTGATGGACGAAAACAGCGCCCGGGCCGAGCCCTGGGACGCCAAGTCGGTGATGTACGAGGCGCTTATCACATCGGCCATCGGTTCCGCAAAGCGTGCGCAAGAGATGGGCATGCAAGGCAGCCAGATCATTCTTTCGTGCAAGGTCAGCGGCGTGCAGGACCTGATCTCGGTTTACCGCGAGCTGGCCGCGCGTTGCGACTATCCGCTGCACCTGGGACTGACCGAAGCGGGCATGGGCACCAAGGGAACGGTGGCCTCCAGTGTGGCTTTGGGCATCCTGCTGCAGGAGGGTATCGGCGACACCATCCGCGTTTCGCTCACGCCCCAGCCGGGTGAATCGCGCACGCAGGAAGTGGTGATCGCATCAGAAATCATCCAGGGGCTGGGTTTGCGCAGCTTTGTGCCCAGCGTCACCGCCTGCCCGGGATGCGGCCGGACCACCAGCACCACGTTCCAGGAACTGGCCAAGCAGATCGACGACTATCTGCGCGCGCAGATGCCGGTTTGGCGCGCCAAGTATCCGGGCGTCGAGAAAATGAAGGTGGCGGTGATGGGATGCATCGTCAACGGGCCGGGCGAGAGCAAGCACGCGGACATCGGCATCAGCCTGCCCGGTACCGGCGAAGCGCCGGCCGCGCCGGTCTTCATCGATGGGCAGAAGGCCATGACGCTGCGCGGCGACAACATCGCGAACGAATTCCACCAGATCGTCGAAAACTACATTGAAAACCGGTTCGGCGGCGACCATGCGGCCGAAGACGCCTGAGCATCTATGGCCACCCTTGAATTGAACGTCGCCGCAAAGAAGGCGGAAAAACTCCTTGCCGTCAAAGGCATGAACGACATCTTGCCGGGCACTGTGTCACGCAAGGAAAAATTGCCCACGTCCGCGATCTGGCACTGGTTCGACGGAGTGGTGCGGGAAGTGCTCGCGCGATACGGCTACCAATACATCGTTACCCCGGTTGTCGAGCCGACGGCGCTATTCGTCCGTGGCTTGGGAGAGGTAACGGACATCGTCGAGAAGGAGATGTATTCCTTCGTCGACTCGATGAACCAGGATCGGCTGAGCTTGCGCCCGGAAGCGACGGCGGGCATCGTGCGCGCTGTCGTGCAGCACAACGCGCTGTACAACGGGCCGTTGCGAATCTGGACCATGGGACCGATGTTTCGCCACGAGCGGCCGCAGAAGGGCCGGTATCGGCAGTTTCACCAGCTCGACGTAGAGGCCCTGGGATTGGCCGGGCCCGATGTCGATGCGGAATTGATCCTGATGGGGCGCGCGCTCTGGCGCGAATTGGGTCTGGTCGAAGGCAAGCATGTGCGCCTCGAAATCAACAGCCTCGGACAGGCGGGCGAGCGCAATGCACATCGCGAAGCGCTGGTTCGCCACTTCAAGCAATGCGCCGATGTTCTGGATGAGGACGCCAGGCGCCGTCTTGACACCAATCCCTTGCGGATTCTCGACAGCAAGAATCCATCCATGCAGACCGTCATCGAATCCGCCCCGAAAGTGCTCGACTTTCTTGGGGCCGAGTCGCTTGCGCACTTCGAAGGCGTGAAAAGGCTGCTTGATGCCGCAGGCATGGAATACCGGATCAATCCGCGCCTGGTTCGCGGCATGGACTACTACAACCTCACGGTTTTCGAGTGGACCACGGATCTTTTGGGCGCGCAGGGCACGGTCTGCGGCGGTGGGCGCTACGACGGTCTCATCGAGCAGATAGGCGGCAAGAGTGCACCGGCGATCGGGTTCGGCCTGGGCATCGAGCGTCTGCTGCTGTTGATCCAGGAGCTGGAACTGCCGGTGCCTGCCGGTGCGCCGCAGTTTTACGCCGTAGTTCCCTCAGAAGCGGCACTTGCCCGTGCATTGCCCGTGATCGAGCGTTTGCGTGAGGCCGGCAACAGTGTTCTGATGCATGCCGGGCCCGGCAATCTGAAGTCGCAATTGCAAAAAGCAGACGCGAGCGGCGCGCAGTACGCCCTGATCTTTCCCGACGACGACCAGACTTCTTTCAAGCTCAAACACCTGCGCGACAGGGACGCCCCACAATCGGAGTTTCCGCTGCACGGCGAGGCCGATCCGGTGCTCCGGCTTCGCGAAGATCTGCGGCTCTGAAACTCATCGTATCTACAATCCCGGGTTGCACGACGGACAACAAGCATGGCAAAACATCTCGACCTCGAAGAACAGGAACAGCTTGCGGAGATCAAGCACTTCTGGAACGAGTACGGCAATCTCATCACCTGGGCGGTCATCGTCGTCTTCGGCTCGATCGCCGCATGGAACGGCTGGCAGTACTGGCAGCGCGCCCAGGCGGCCCAGGCGTCGGCACTGTACGAAGAGGTCGAACGCGCGGCGCAGGCGGGCGATGCGAGCCGGCTCGAGCGGGCTTTTTCAGACATGAAGGACAAGTTCGGCCGCACCACTTATGCGCAGCAGGCCGGGCTGCTGGCCGCCAGGATCTTTGCGGAGAAGGGCAATACCGAGGCGGCGAAAGGTGCGCTCGGCTGGGTCGCGGACAAGGCGTCCGATGAGGGCCTGCAGGCCGTGGCGCGGCTGCGCCTGGCGAGCATCATGATGGAGGCCAAGGCCTACGACGAGGCCCTCAAGTACCTGTCCGGGGACTTTCCGAAGGAATTCGAGGCGCTGGTGGCGGACCGGCGCGGCGACGTGTACAACCTGCAGGGCAAGAAAGCCGAGGCCAAGGCGGAGTATTCGAAGGCGTACAAGGGGTTCGACGACCGGGCCGAGTACCGCAATCTGGTCGCGGTCAAACTCAGCGCCTTGGGCGTCGATCCGCAACAAATCGTGGGCGCTCCCGCGCCGGCAGCCTCCGGAGGCGCGAAACCATGATCGGCCCCAGATCCGGGGCTCGCGCGCGCCGGCTGACGGCGATTTGCGCCATCGCCTTGGCTACGGGCCTGACCGGCTGCTCGATGATGCCGTCCATGTTCGGGGGCGGCAGCGAAAAGCCCAAGCCCGCCGAACTGCCGCCCAATGCGGCCCTGATTGCCGTGCGGCCGGCCTGGACGGCGCGCGTCGGGGAAGTCAACCTGCCGTTGTCGATCAATGTCAATGGCGGCACTGTGGCTGTGGCCAGCAGCGACGGCACGGTGGCCGTGATCGATGCGGCGACCGGCCGCGACCTCTGGCGTGCCGGTGCGGGCGGACCGCTCGCCGCCGGGGTTGGCAGCGACGGCAAGCTGGTCGCGGTGGTGAGCCGCGCCAACGAGCTGGTCGCGCTGGCGGGCGGCAAGGAGGCCTGGCGCCAGAAGATGCCTGCCGTGTCGTACACGGCTCCGTTCGTCGCCGGTGGCCGCGTCTTTACGCTCACCGCGGACCGGGCCGTGACGGCCTTCGACGGCCAGACCGGCCGCAAACTCTGGACCCAGCAGCGCGCCGGCGAAGCGCTGGTGCTGCGCCAGGCCGGGGTGATGCTGGCTGTGGGCGACACGCTGATCGTGGGGCTGTCGGGCCGCCTGGTGGGGCTGAACCCCCTCAATGGAACTGTGCGCTGGGAGGCGCCGCTGGCAACGCCCCGCGGCATCAACGATGTCGAACGACTGGTCGACCTGGTGGGCGGCGTCAGCCGGGTGGGCGAGACGGTGTGCGCCCGGGCCTTCCAGGCCAGCGTGGGCTGCATCAACGCCGTGCGCGGCGCCGTGCTGTGGACCAAGCCCGCCAACGGCGCCGAAGGCGTGACCGGCGATGACCGGCTGGTATTCGGCACCGAATCCGACGGCAAAGTGATGGCCTGGCGGCGTGACAGCGGCGAGCGGGTCTGGACCAACGACCGGCTGCTGCACCGCGGGCTCACCGCACCGCTGGCTTTGGGCCGCTCCGTCGTCGTCGGCGACAGCACTGGCCTCGTGCATCTGCTGTCGCGAGAAGACGGATCGCTGCTGAATCGCCTGAGCACCGATGGGTCGGCCGTGGCCGCCGCACCCGTTGCCGCGGGCAACACACTCGTGGTGGTGACGCACAGCGGCGGCGTGTACGGCTTCGTGCCGGAATAGGGCAGGCCCTAGCTTGAAACCGGTCATGGCCCTGGTGGGCCGCCCCAACGTTGGCAAGTCGACACTGTTCAACCGGCTGACCAAGTCGCGCGACGCGATCGTGGCGGACTTCGCCGGCCTGACGCGTGACCGGCACTACGGCAACGCGAAACACGGCAAACACGAATTCATCGTCATCGACACCGGCGGCTTCGAGCCAACGGCGGAGAGCGGCATCTACATGGAGATGGCCAAGCAGACGCGGCAAGCGGTCGCCGAGGCCGATGTCGTCATCTTCGTGCTGGACGCCCGGGGCGGCCTGTCGGCGCAGGATCACGACATCGCCAAGTACCTGCGCAAGCTGGGCAAGCCGACGGTGCTGGCCGCGAACAAGGCCGAGGGAATGACCGAAGGGTTGCAGCTGACCGAGTTCTACGAACTCGGCCTGGGCGAAGTGCATCCGGTGTCCGCGGCTCACGGGCAAGGTATCCGCAGCCTGGTCGAACTGGCGTTCGAGCCGCTGAACCTTTCCGATGAGGATGACGAGGGCGCGGCGCAGGACACGGGCGTGATCAAGCTTGCCGTCGCGGGCCGGCCCAACGTGGGGAAGTCGACCTTGATCAACACCTGGCTGGGCGAAGAAAGGCTGGTGGCCTTCGATCAGCCGGGCACGACCCGGGACGCGATCTCGGTACCGTTCGAGCGGGGCGGGCAGAAGTTCGAACTCATCGATACTGCGGGGCTGAGGCGCAAGGGCAAGGTGTTCGAGGCGATCGAGAAGTTCTCGGTGGTCAAGACCTTGCAGGCGATCGAATCGGCCAATGTCGTGCTGCTGCTGCTGGATGCGACCCAGGGCGTGACCGACCAGGATGCGCACATCGCCGGCTACATCCTCGAAAGCGGGCGCGCCGTCGTGCTGGCGGTCAACAAATGGGATGCCGTGGACGAGTATGAGCGCCAGCAGGTGCAGCGCCAGATCGAGACGCGCCTGGCCTTCCTGAAGTTCGCGCCGATGCATTTCATTTCGGCCATCAAACGCCAGGGCCTGGGACCGGTCTGGGCGTCGATAGCGCAAGCTCACAAGTCGGCCATGGTGAAGATGCCCACGCCGATCCTGACCCGGCTGTTGCTGGAGGCGGTGCAGTTCCAGTCGCCCAAGCGCGCGGGCATGTTCCGGCCCAAGCTGCGCTACGCTCACCAGGGCGGTATGAACCCGCCGGTGATCGTCGTCCACGGCAATTCACTCGAACACGTGACCGACGCTTACAAACGCTTTCTCGAAGGCCGATTCCGCAAGGAATTCAACCTGATCGGCACCCCTTTGAGAATCGAAATGAAGACCTCGCGCAACCCATACGCCGACAAGGACTAGCATAATCCGCACCTAGCTGGAGTGCTATCGGCTTTGGACTACTTGCACAGCACTCTTGCTGTGGTAAGGTGCAGTTTCCAACAACATTTCCGAATGCGGAACACGGAGAATATCGTGAGCAACAAAGGGCAGCTTCTACAAGACCCATTCCTCAATACCTTGCGTCGCGAGCATGTGCCGGTGTCGATTTACCTCGTCAACGGCATAAAGCTGCAAGGCCAGATCGAGTCTTTTGATCAGTACGTTGTGCTGCTGCGCAACACCGTGACCCAGATGGTTTACAAGCACGCCATTTCCACCATCGTGCCTGGTCGGGCCGTGAACTTCACGACGGCCGAAGGTGAAGCCGGCGCGACTTGAAGGCTGCGCGCCAGGCGCTAGAACGGCTGCGCGGTCCTCGCCGCCGATCTGATTGCGCCTCCTTGGACCCCTGGCTTTGAGTTTGCCCGAATCGCCCGTTCGCCCAGTCGCTCCAACCATTCTTGTTGGTGTGGACCTGGGGCTGCCGCATTTCGACTCGGAGCTGGAAGAGCTGGGCCTGCTCGCGCAGACCGCGGGCCTGACGCCGGTTGCGCGCGTCGCCTGCAAGCGCAAGGCGCCTGACGCCGCCCTGTTCATCGGCAAGGGCAAGGCGGATGAGATCAAGGCGCTGGCCGAAGCAACCGGAGCCACCGAGATCCTGTTCGATCAGGCTCTGAGTCCTGCTCAGCAGCGCAATCTGGAGCGCCACCTCGACAGGCCGGTCAACGACCGCACCTTGCTCATCCTCGAAATTTTCGGGCAGCGGGCGCGCAGCCACGAGGGCAAGCTGCAAGTCGAACTTGCCCGGCTGCAATACGTGAGCACGCGGCTGGTGCGAAGGTGGTCCCACCTGGAACGCCAGACCGGCGGCGCCGGCCTGCGCGGCGGCCCGGGTGAAAAGCAGATCGAACTGGACCGCCGGATGATCGGCGATGCCATCCGGCGCACCCGCGACCGGCTCGAGAAGGTGAAGAAGCAGCGCCACACCCAGCGGCGCCAGCGCGAGCGCCAGGGCGCCTTCAACATCTCCATCGTCGGCTACACCAACGCCGGCAAGTCGACGCTGTTCAATGCGCTGGTGAAGGCGCGGGCCTACGCCGCCGACCAGCTCTTCGCGACCCTCGACACCACCACCCGCCAGCTCTACCTGGGCGAAGCGGGGCGATCGGTGTCGCTGTCCGATACGGTCGGGTTCATTCGCGACTTGCCCCACAGCCTGAT
>DATNCB010000269.1:0-2196 GCA_035571715.1 Ramlibacter sp. | reverse complement strand
ATACACCTGCGTTTCGATCACGTACCTGGCAGCTTTGCCAGGGTAGTCATCGCGCGCTCTCTTGCTTGCCGTTCGCCGCTCGCATGCGCACGATCAATGGCACGCTGAACAGCACCAGCACACCGGCATCGACGCCAACGTTGAACCACACACCGTAGTAAGCCGAAAACGCGGCCTCGACAACAAGCCACACGGCAATTCCGGCCAGCAGCGGCCGTGTCAACTCCGCATCGCGTCGCCTCAGGGCGATGCGCCCGACGAAGAACAGCGTCGTACCCCAGCCCATCATGATTGCGCCGTAGATGGCACTTTCCCACTCGAGAAGCACTTTCCGTTCGACGGGCAGGATGCCCAGGCCGAACAGCGCGAACGCCACGCCCCACAGGACGAGGATGAGCGAAACCGCGCTGAACCACCGCACCCAGAGCTTCGTGTTCACGCCAGCTCCTTCATCACCGCATACAGATCGCTCTTGCCCTCGAAGCCGATCCCCGGCAAGTCCGGCAGCGTCACGTAGCTGTCCACCACTTTCACGCCATCGGGAAAGCCCCCGTATGGCTGGAACAGGTCGGGATACGACTCGTTGCCGCCCAGGCCCAGCCCGGCCGCGATCGCCAGCGACATCTGGTGGCCGCCGTGCGGGATGCAGCGCGCCGGCGACCAGCCATGGTCCTTGAGCATGGCCAGCGTGCGCAGATATTCCACCAGGCCATAGCTCAGGGCGCAGTCGAACTGCAGCCAGTCGCGATCGGGCCGCATGCCGCCGTAGCGGATCAGGTTGCGCGCATCCTGCATCGAGAACAGGTTCTCGCCGGTTGCCATCGGCTGGTCATAGTGCTGCCCCAGTTCGGCCTGCAGCGCGTAGTCCAGCGGGTCGCCCGCTTCCTCGTACCAGAACAGGTCGTACTGCGTCAGGGCCTTGGCGTACTCGATGGCGGTCTTCAAGTCGAAGCGGCCGTTGGCGTCCACGGCCAGGCGCTGGCCGGGGCCGAGCAGGCGCAGCACCGCCTCGATGCGTTTGCAATCTTCCGCCAGCGAGGCGCCGCCGATCTTCTTCTTCACGACCGAGTAGCCGCGATCCAGGTAGCTGCGCATCTCGCGCTCCAGGCCTTCGAGGCCCTGCCCCGGCCAGTAGTAGCCACCCGCGGCGTACACGAACACGCGGCGATTCGCCTGGCCACTGCCGTAGCGCTGCGCCAGCAACTGAAAGAGCGGCTTGCGCTCGATCTTGGCGACCGCGTCCCAGACCGCCATGTCGATCGTGCCGACCGCCACCGACCGTTCGCCGTGACCGCCCGGCTTCTCGTTGGTCATCATGGCCGCCCAGACCTTGTGTGGGTCGATGTTGCCGCCGTCGTCGTCGAGCAGGCTCGCGGGCGCGGCCTCCACGATGCGCGGCGCGAATCGCTCGCGGATCAGGCCGCCCTGGCCATAGCGGCCGTTCGAATTGAAGCCATAGCCGATGACCGGCTTGCCCTCCCGCACCACGTCGGTGACGACGGCGACCAGGCTGAGCGTCATCTTCGAGAAGTCGATGTACGCGTTGCGGATGCTGGAGCTGATGGGCTTTGTAACTTCGCGAATTTCGGTGATTTTCATCGGGGAGACGCCTTTGCTCTGGATTACGTCCGACACACTCTGTGGGAATTTGCCAGCGAATGGACGAGGTGTGCTCCTACACGGCGAATCGCTGAGCTACGGACAATGCACGCATGAAGATCCTCAACCTCATCCATGTCGTGCTCGCCCAGGCGTTCTATAGTTGGGCGATGCGTGAGATCAATCCCCTGCATCCGGACCTGCCACGCATCATGCTGAGGCAAAGCGAGTTGTCCGACAAGGCAAAGCGGCTATTTGCATAGTGCCTTTTCACACTGCTTTTGCGAGTGCGAATGTGGTGACTACTTCTTCGGCGATTCCGTCTCCTTATAGGGAACATCGACACTCGCCTCGCCCTTCAGAAATTGAATGCCCTTTTCCTTGCAGGTTGCGGCGATGAAGATGTTTTCCTCGGAAAGATCGGTGATTCCCGCGTCGATGAGCATCTTCCTGGCGGCGCCGACGCCCTTCGAGGGATCGCGGTCGTTGATGGCCCGCGGGTCCTCGGTGGTGGGTTCGAGTTTCAGCTGCTTGGCGGCGAGGGCGACGATCGCCGGGTCTGGCGGCACCGGCGTCTTGCCGAAGTAGCCCAAGACC
>DATNCB010000268.1:0-4866 GCA_035571715.1 Ramlibacter sp. | reverse complement strand
ATTCGGGCGGCAGCTTCGCGATGCAGACCAACAACGAAGCGCAGAAATACCTGGTGCTCTCGTACACCAGCGTGCCCGAGATCACGGCGCGCGGCAACAAGCTGACCTTGCGCATTCCGCCTGAGTTCACCGACTACGTCGCGCCGTTCGTCAAGTATTCGATGGCCAAGTACGGCAAGAGCCTGGCCATCGCCAATGCCGACCATGATTACGCCAAGGCGTGGACGGCGGTGTTCAAGCCCGCGTGGGAGAAGGCGGGCGGCAAAGTCGTGGCGGAGAACCCGATGTCCTACAACCGCGCCACCGACTTCTACAGCGGCGTGAGCCGCGTGCTGGCGGCCAAGCCCGACGTGATGTTCATCGGCGGCGCTTCGGAGCCGACCGGGCTGGTGGTCAAGCAGGCGCGCGAGCTCGGTTTCAAGGGCGGCTTCGTGCTCATCGATCAGGCGAAGATGGACGAAATGGGCCAGGTCACGGGTGGCTACGGACCGCTCGAAGGAGCAATCGGCGTGCTGCCGGTGGTCGACGACAGCGCACCCGATACGCAGGCATTCGTCGCGCGCTATCGCAAGATGTTCCCCGGCCGCACGCCGAGTTCCGAAGTGATGCTGAATTACACGACGGTGTGGGCCACAACCCAAGCCATGAAGCTCGCCGGTACAGTGAGCGACGCCGTGGCGATCCGGGCGCAGCTGGACAAGGCCATGAAGACGCTGCCTGCGGCCGTCAATCCGTTCGGATACAACGGCGTGGACGAGCGCGGCGGCACGCTGGCCAACGGGCGCGTCGCGGTGATCGAAAGCGGCAAAGTCAAGGAGCGGGCACTGAGCGAATTCAAATAGGATCGCGTTCAATGAAAAAAGGCGTGCCGCGGCACGCCTTTTTTTGCTCTGCGCAGAGCGGACTCTGCTTGCGCCACGAATCTCAGTTCGCCGCCTTGTACGGGCGTTTCTTGATGTCGCGCGGCACGAACACCTTGCCGCCGTTGCCCAGCTTCGCCGGTTTGGCGAACGCGCTCTTGCGCTCGGCAAAGTCACCGCGCGCCGCGAAGTCACCGCGCGCCGCGAAGCCTTCGCTGCGCGCTCCGGCGAAGCGGTCGTTGAAGCCGCCCTTGCGCTCGTAGCTGAAGCCATCGCGCGCGCCATTGCGGCTTTCGTGGCTGCGCGCCGGGGCGCCGCGGCCTGCGCCGAACTTGCGGTCGCGCGACGGGGTCTCGCGGCCGCGCCCGGCAAAGTCGCCGCCCGGCCGGCTTTGCGGCGCGCGCTGCTGCGGCTCCAGGCCTGGCACGACGTCGGCCTTGAGCGGCTGGCGGGTATAGGCCTCGATGTCGAAGATCTTGCGGCGATCGCGGAACTCGGCGAACGTCACGGCCAGGCCGTCGCGGCCGGCACGGCCGGTGCGGCCGATGCGGTGCGTGTAGTCCTCGGCTTTCATCGGCAAGCCGTAGTTGAAGATGTGCGTGATCGTGGGCACGTCCAGGCCGCGCGCAGCGACGTCGGTGGCCACCAGAATTTGCACATGGCCCTGGCGCAGCGCCATCAGGCGGCGATTGCGCAGGCCCTGGTTCAGCGCGCCGTGCAGCGCCACGGCATCGAAGCCGGCCTGCTGCAGGTCGTTGGCCAGTCCGTCGCATTCGACCTGGGTGCTGGCGAATACGATCGCCTGGTTGATCGACGTATCGCGCAGCCAGTGGTCCAGCAGTTTGCGTTTGTGCTGGGCGTTGTCGGCCCAGAACATCACCTGTTTGATGTTGACGTGCTTTTCCTGCGGGTTGTCGATCTCGATCCGCCTGGGCTGGCGCATCACGCGCGCGCCCAGCTGCTGGATGCGCGGCGCGAAAGTGGCGCTGAACATCATGGTCTGCTTGCGGCCGATCGTCAGCTGGTTGACTTCGGCCAGGTCGTCGGCAAAGCCGAGGTCCAGCATCCGGTCGCCCTCGTCGACGACCAGGAATTGCACCTGCTCGAGCTTGATCTGCATCGAGCGTTGCAGATCAAGCAGGCGCCCCGGCGTGGCGACCACGAGATCGGCATTCTGCAGCTTTGCGATCTGCATCTGGTAGGGCATCCCGCCCACCACGTTGGCGATGCGCAGTCCGCGGCAGTGCCTGACCAGGTCGATCGCGTCGTGCGCCACCTGCTGCGCGAGTTCGCGGGTCGGGCACAACACGAGCGCGCCGGGCGTGGCGGCCTTGAAATTGCGGGAGCTGGTGGGATCCTTGCGCTTGGCGCGCTTGGGCGCGGGCTCGCCTTTCGCGGCGGCTTCGGCTACGGCGCGCTCGTAGTCGGCGCGCTCCTTGGCTTCGGCGGCGGCCTGCTGCTTGAGCAGGCTGTGCAGCACGGGCAGCAGGAAGGCCGCGGTCTTGCCGCTGCCGGTCTGGCTGGACACCATCAGGTCGATGAAAGCCGCGCCCTCGTCATCCGGGGCCATGGCCAGTGGAATCACTTCCTCCTGCACCGGTGTCGGCTGGGTGAACCCGAGGTCCTCCACGGCTTGCATCAGCTCGGGCGCGAGGCCCATTTTCAGGAAGGCATTAGGTGCCACGGGCATGGCGTGCACCGTTGCATCAAAGCTGTTGTCGGCGAATTCGGCAGGCGAAAAGTTGCCCTGCACATCAAAAGTGTCGGTCATGAGTTACTCACACGCATACGCGGCCACGAAGCGGCGGCGCTGTCGTCAATGGTTAGAAAACATCAACCATCAAACGACTGTCAGGCCGGGGGGCGCTGCTGGCTCTTATGAGCCGTGGTGTGAAGGGAGATGCACGAGGGCTGCCTGTGCAGCCGAGCCCATCATTGTCGCACATTCAGGGTTTTCCCGCAAACGTTCGCACACGCGCTCCTCTTGCAACCCATTTCGCCATGGTCCTACAGGCCCTCGCCTGCCTGTTGCGCAGAATTTTCATTGCCGGCTCGGCACGCATCCCGCAAGCCAGGCACGGCAAGGGAGACTGAACATGAACCGCACACGGCGCCTTCTGACTGCCAGCCTTTTCGTTTCGGGTTTGCTCGGGTTCGCAGACACAAGCTTGGCCAAGGCCAAGCACAACCACCACAATGGCGCCGCCCTCGTCGGGGACAAGCTGAAGACCAATGGGCACCACGTCATCGACAAGAAAGGGCCGCACACGGTCTCCGTCGAAACCAAGGACGGCAAGATCGCGGCCTTCCACGTGAAGCACGACACGAAAGGCGAGTTGCCGGTCAAGAAATACAAGACCAACAAGAAGATGGTGCAGGCCGGCAGCATCCACTACGCCTCGTATGTCCAGGTCCAGTACTTGGGCACGACCTGGATCGGCTACAGCTATGTCGACGAATTCGGCGACGAGCAAATCTACTGGTACCCGTACGACATGGTTTACGACGGCGACACCGGCGCCGTGGAATACATCCCCGTTTAGCCGCTGGGTTGCTTCAACCGCCAGGGAAGCTCTGAATAAGTGCTGCCACGCGCGCTCGAGACAAAAACGGGATGATTTGGCCGCCAACGTTTCGCAGCCCGTGCTGGACGCACGGGCCAGGAACTTGGTGGACAAAGGGCCCGTTTTTGTCCGAGCCCTACGGGACGGCGCTTTTCCGGGCGCGCACGGCCTGCAGGCCGTGCTTGCCATTGGGCGTCAACGACGTGCAACCGCGCAGCGGTTGCAGAGGCGTTGTTGCCAGACCAGGCAAGCCGTCCAGGCTTGCCTTGGGTCTGGCGCCTAGGATCTCATCCCGGAAAAGCACCGTCGCGCGCGGCATGACTTGTTCAGAGCTTCCCCAAGCGGCGTCACCAAGGGGACACCGGGGATATTTGACGTGTCACAAGGCCTGGCCCGGGGAGAATGCAAAAATAGTCGTTTTCCAATTCCGATGCTCGGCTTTCTTCCTCCCTTCCTGCGCGGCTTGATCGCGCTTGTCCTGCTGGTGCTCAACACGCTGTTCTGGTGCGTGCTGTTGCTCCTTTGCGCGCTGGTGAAGCTGGTATTGCCGTTCCAGCCGGTGCGTGTTCGCATCGATCCCGTGCTCAATGGCATCGCGGCCTGCTGGATCGCCTGCAACAGCGCCTGGATGCGCCTCACGCAGCCGACCCTATGGGACGTCCAGGGCGTTTCGGACCTGCGCTACGAAGGCTGGTACCTCGTCAACTGCAATCACCAGTCCTGGGCCGACATCTTCGTCCTGCAGCACCTGCTGAACCGCCGCATTCCGATGCTGAAGTTCTTCCTCAAGCAACAGCTCATTTACGTCCCGGTGATCGGGCTGGCCTGGTGGGCGCTCGATTTCCCGTTCATGCAGCGCCATGGCAAGGCCGAGTTGCGCGAGCGTCCGGAGCGGCGGCTGGAGGACGCGGAAGCGACACGGCGCGCCTGCGCCAAGTTCGCGCTGGTGCCCACCAGCGTCATGAACTTCGCAGAGGGCACCCGCTTTACGCCCGGGAAGCACAGGGCCCAGGGGTCGCCCTATCGGCACCTGCTCAAGCCCAAGGCCGGCGCTCTGGCGATGGCACTGAACGCCATGGGCGGGAAATTCAGTTCGCTGATCGACGCGACCATCGTGTACCCGGCCGGCATCCCGACCTTCTGGCAGTTCATCTGCGGCCGGGTTCCGCGCGTGGCGGTGCGTGTGCGCGAATTGCCGATCCCGCCGGACTTCTGCACGGCCGACTATGGCCAGGACCCGGCGTTCCGAATGCAGTTCCAGAAATGGCTGGGAACGCTGTGGGAAGAGAAGGACCGGCTGATGGATGCGCTGAATCCATCTTTTGCGGCCGGCCGCGGCGCAACCTGAGAACGGCCGTGGACGATATTCGCATCGTTTTCTGGGAATCTTTCCGGTACCTGTTTCCGCCCCATGCGCGGGCCATGCAGACAGGCTCGGGCGG
>DATNCB010000267.1:0-2598 GCA_035571715.1 Ramlibacter sp. | reverse complement strand
CTGCTGGACTTCGATCACCGCGCCCGGCTCATACTGGGCCGTGATCTCGGCGCGCGGCGTGATGAAGTCGATGCGGCTCACCGCTTCGTTGTGCTGGCGCACGTAGTCGTAGCTCTTGGTGCTGCCGCCGTGATTGTTGAACGTCACGCACGGACTGATGACGTCGATGAAAGCTGCGCCGCCGTGCGCCATCGCGCCCTTGATGAGCGGCACCAGTTGCGCCTTGTCGCCCGAGAAGCTGCGGCCGACGTAAGTGGCGCCGAGCTGCAACGCCAGCGCGACCAGGTCGACCGGGCTGTCGCTGTTGATCACGCCCTTCTTGCTCTTGGAGCCGCGATCGGCGGTGGCCGAGAACTGGCCCTTGGTCAGCCCGTAGACGCCGTTGTTTTCCACGATATAGGCCATGCACACGCCTCGGCGCATGGCATTGGCGAACTGCCCGAGACCGATCGACGCGGAGTCGCCGTCGCCGGAGACACCCAGATAAAGCAGGTCGCGATTGGCCAGGTTCGCGCCGGTGAGCACCGACGGCATGCGGCCGTGCACCGTGTTGAAGCCATGGGAGGCGCCCAGGAAATAGTCCGGCGTCTTCGAGCTGCAGCCGATGCCCGAGAGCTTGGCCACGCGGTGCGGCTCGATGTCGAGTTCCCAGCACGCCTCGATGATGGCCGCGGAAATGGAGTCGTGCCCGCACCCGGCACACAGCGTGGAGATGCGGCCTTCGTAGTCCCGCCGCGTGTAGCCGACCTTGTTGGTGGTCAGCGTGGGGTGGTGCAGTCGCGGCTTGGTGATGAATGTCATGCAAGCTCCTTGTACAGGGGCAGGCCACCGGATTGGGGCGCGGCCGGTTGCGCGCGCTCGCGGATGGCGCGGGCGATGAAGCGCGCCGTGATCGGCGTGCCATCGTAGTGCAGTACCGCTATCAGCCGCGCCGGGTCGATCTCCAGTTCATTGATCAGCATCGAGCGCATCTGGCCGTCGCGGTTTTGCTCGACGACGAATACCTTGTCGTGCTCGGCGATGAAGCGCTTCACGGACTCGGGGAACGGGAAGGCGCGCAACCTGAGCGCGTCCACCTGAACGCCCTCTTCATCGAGCACGTCCAGCGCTTCCTGCATGGAAGGGCTGGTCGAGCCGAAATAGATGACGCCCAGAGGCGTCTTTTGCGTGGCGTTGCGCAGTACCGGCTGCGGCACGAGGTCCGCGGCGGTCTTGAACTTGCGCAGCAGCCGCTCCATGTTGTAGATGTAGTCCGGGCCGCGTTCCGAATAGCGGGCGTAGGGGTCGCGCGTCGTGCCGCGGGTGAAGAAGCTGCCTTTGGTCGGATGCGTGCCGGGCAGCGTGCGCCACGGAATGCCGTCCCCGTCCACGTCCTTGTAGCGGCCAAAGTCCTTGCCCGCCTCGAGCTCGGCCGCGGTCATGACCTTGCCGCGGTCATAGTCGCGCGCGTCGTCCCAGACGAACGGCTTGCACAGGCGCTGGTTCATGCCGATGTCGAGGTCGGTCATCATGAAGATGGGCGTCTGCAGGCGGTCCGCGAGGTCCAGCGCGGCCGCTGCGTGCTCGAAGCATTCGTGCGGGTCCTGCGGAAACAGCAGCACATGTTTGGTGTCGCCGTGGGAGGCATAGGCGCAGGCAATCAGATCCGACTGCTGCGTGCGCGTGGGCATGCCCGTGGAGGGGCCGCCGCGCTGCACGTTGATGATCGTGACGGGAATCTCGGCGAAGTACGCCAGGCCGATGAACTCGGTCATCAGCGATATGCCGGGCCCGGAGGTCGCGGTGAAAGCCCGCGCGCCGTTCCAGCCCGCGCCGATCACCATGCCAATCGAGGCCAGTTCGTCCTCCGCCTGCACGATGGCAAAGTTGGAGCGGCCGGTCGCCGGGTCGACCCTGAACTTCTCGCAATACTTCTGGAACGCCTCAGGCACGGATGAGGAGGGCGTGATGGGATACCAGGCCGCCACGGTGGCGCCCCCATAGACGCATCCGAGCGCCGCGGCATTGTTGCCGTCGACAAAAATCTGGTCGCCCACCTTGTCCGACCTGCGCACCCGGATGCCCAGCGGATATTCGAGATTCTCGGTGACGAAGGCGCGGCCCAGGTGCAGTGCCCGGATGTTCGAGTCCAGCAGCCGCTCCTTGCCCTTGTACTGCTCCGCAAAGAGTTTCTCGAACACATCGGCATCGATGCCCAGCAGGACCGAGAGCGCGCCGACATAGATGATGTTCTTGAACAGCTGGCGTTGCCGCGCGTCGGTGTAAACGGCGTTGGTGATCTCCGTCAGCGGCATGCCGATGACATGTACGTCTTCGCGGAATTTCGAAGGCGGCATCGGCCGGGTGCTGTCGTAGAACAGGTAGCCGCCGGGCTCGATTTCCGCCACGTCGCCGTCCCAGGTCTGCGGGTTCATGGCCACCATCATGTCCACGCCGCCGCGGCGTCCGGCATAGCCTTTTTCGCACACCCGCGCCTCGTACCAGGTGGGCAGGCCCTGGATGTTGCTGGGGAAAATATTGCGCGGGCTCACCGGCACACCCATGCGCAGGATCGCCTTGGCGAACAGCTCGTTGGCGCTGGCCGAGCCCGAGCCGTTG
>DATNCB010000266.1:0-6131 GCA_035571715.1 Ramlibacter sp. | reverse complement strand
CGAGCGGCTGCTGAACAACTGGATCGACGCGCTGTCCCATCGCGAGAAGGAAGTGCTGGAGGGCCGCTTCGGGCTGCACGACCGCGAGCCGGAGACGCTCGAGGTCCTCAGCGACCGGTTGGGCCTCACGCGCGAGCGGGTGCGCCAGATCCAGAACGAGGCATTGCTCAAGCTCAAGCGCCACATGGCGCGCAACGGCATCAGCAAGGAAGCGCTGTTCTGAGCGGGAAAGAAGCGGCTGGTACAGTCGCTTCATGAGCTGGCCCGTCTTAGTTTTCGACATCGAATCCATCCCCGACATTGCAGGATTGCGTGCGCTGCGCGGCAGCGCGGCTGACAGTACCGACGAGCAGGTCTGGTCCGTTTGGTCCCAGGAACGCCAGGACAAGGGCCAGGGCGATTTCATGCCGCTGTACCTCCAGCGGGTGCTCGTGATCAGCTGCGTGTTCCGCAATGCCGACGGCCTGCGCGTGCATTCATTCGTTGACCGTGACAACGCCAGCGAAGGCAAGGTGATCCAGGCCTTTTTCAACGCGCTCGAAAAGCACGTGCCCCAACTGGTGAGCTGGAACGGCGGCGGTTTCGACCTGCCGGTCCTGCACTATCGCGGCCTGCAGCACGGCGTCGTCGCGGACAAGTACTGGTGCATGGGGGAGGAAGGCGGCGGCGACGCGCGCGAATTCAAGTGGAACAACTACATCAGCCGCTATCACACGCGTCATCTGGACCTGATGGACCTCCTCGCCATGTATCAACCCAAGAACAATGCGCCGCTCGATGCCATGGCGAAACTCTGCGGTTTTCCGGGCAAGCTCGGCATGGATGGGTCTCAGGTGTACCCGGCGTTTCTCGACGGCAAGCTCGAGGACATCCGGCGCTATTGCGAGACCGACGTGATGAACACGTATCTGCTGTACTGCCGGTTCCAGAAGATGCGCGCCGGCCTGACCGAGGCCGAATACGAGCAGGAGATCGCCATGGTCAAGGCGACGCTGGGCAATCTCGCACCGCTGGAGCCGCATTGGCAGCAGTACCTGGCTGCCTGGGGCTGACAGCGACAATTCAGGCATGACAGACGAAGCCGGGAAAAAGGCAAGCCTGCCCGAAGGCTGGCTCGAAGTGGACTCGCTCGACATCGACGCGCAGGGTGTCGCTCGCAGGGCCGACGGCAAGGTGGTGTTCATCGAAGGCGCGCTGCCGTTCGAGTGCGTGTCGGCCAAGGTGAACCGCAAGAAGAACAACTGGGAGCAGGCGACCGTCACCACGATCCATCGTGAATCGCCGCAGCGAGTGCGGCCGCGCTGCCCGCATTTCGGCCTGCACGAGGGCGCCTGCGGCGGCTGCAAGATGCAGCATCTTCATGTGGGCGCCCAGGTGGCGATCAAGCAGCGCGTGCTGGAGGACAACCTCTGGCACCTCGCGAAGGTGAAGGCCGAGACGGTGCTGCGCCCGATCGAAGGGCCGACCTGGGGCTACCGCTGGCGGGCGCGCTTTTCGGTGCGCCACGTGCACAAGAAGGGCACCGTTCTGGTGGGTTTTCATGAGCGCAAGAGCCGCTACGTGGCCGATATCCGCGAGTGCCATGTCGTGCCGCCGCGGGTAAGCGAGCTGCTGCTGCCGCTGCGTGAGCTGATCGGCTCGATGGATGCGATCGACACCTGTCCGCAAATCGAACTGGCGTGCGGTGACGACGTGACGGCACTGGTGCTGCGCCATCTGGAACCGCTCAGCGCCGGTGATCTGGCGAAGCTGCGCGTCTTTGCCGCAATCCATGCCGGTGTGCAGTGGTGGCTGCAACCGGCGGGGCCTGACACGGTCTGCCTGCTGGACGCTCCCGGCTCCACGCAAATGGTGGAACTGGCATATGCGCTGCCCGAGTTTGGCATCACCGTGCCGTTCAGGCCGACCGACTTCACGCAGGTCAACCCGCACATCAATCGCGTGCTGGTGCCGCGCGCGCTCAGACTGTTGGACGCGCAGCGCCACGAGCGGGTGATCGACTGGTTCTGTGGCCTCGGCAATTTCACGCTGCCCATCGCAACGCAAGCCGGCGAGGTGCTGGGCATCGAAGGCAGTGAGACGCTGGTGGCCCGTTCGCGGGAAAACTACCGGCGCAACAATGCGACGCACGTCGGCCGCGCGCTTGCGCCAGCCGAGTTCGCCGTACGCAATCTGTTCGAGATCACGGCTGCTCAACTGGTGGGTCATGGCGTTGCCGAGCGCTGGCTGATCGATCCGCCACGGGAGGGGGCGTTTGCCTTGGCCAAGGCATTGGCGGACCTCCACCAGCAACCTGAGCTGCGCAACGGCTGGACGCCGCCCCAGCGCATCGTCTATGTCAGCTGCAACCCGGCCACGCTCGCGCGCGACGCGGGCTTATTGGTGCACCAAGCCGGCTATCGCTGCACCGCCGCCGGCGTGGTGAACATGTTCCCACACACCGCGCACGTGGAATCCATCGCTGTCTTCACTTTATAAAACGGACAAGGGGGCCATCGGCCCCCTTGTTTCGCTCTGGAGCGCAGCGGTTACTCTTCGCCGCCGCCGATCCCCAACAGCATCAGCAGGCTCTGGAACACGTTGAACGCGTCCAGGTACAGGGCCAGCGTGGCGCTGATGTAGTTGGTTTCGCCGCCGTCGACGATCCGCTTCAGGTCATACAGCATGAAGGCGCTGAAAACGCCGATCGCCATGACGCTGATCACCAGCATGCCGGTGGTCGATCCGACGAAGACATTGATGATCGCGCCGATCATGATCGCCAGGGCGCCCACGAACAGGAACTTGCCCATGCCAGAAAGATCGCGCTTGATCACGCTCGACAACGCCGCCATTACGAAGAACACCCCGGCGGTGCCGCCGAACGCGGTCATCACCAGGCTGGGACCGTTCTTGAAGCCCAGAACCATCGCGATCAGGCGCGACAGCATCAGCCCCATGAAAAAGGTGAACGCGAGCAGCACCGGAATGCCGGCGGCCGAGTTCTTGGTCTTTTCGATCGCGTACATGAACCCGAAGGCCACGCCCAGAAAGACCATCAGGCCGATACCGCCTGTCAGTCCGCGCGTGATTCCGGTCGCGACACCGAGCCAGGCGCCAAGGACCGTCGGCACCAAGCTCAACGCGAGCAGCCAATAGGTGTTGCGCAGGACCTTGTTGCGCTCCTGCGCGGCGGCTGCGTAACCGTAGTCGACGGTTCGAATCTGGTCATTCATGGCCAACTCTCCTTTGCCTAGTGGCTGTTAGATGGGCGCATTCTAGGTTGGTTCAAGCACCGGATGCGTCAAAACGCCGGAATATCGGGGCCGGGCGCCGTTATGCTGTCTGTTTTCCGCTCCAGGATCAGAGTCCATGAAAACCAAGAGTTCCCTCGACCTGGCCGACGTCAAGGCCATCGCGGCGGCAGCCGAAGCCGAAGCGCTGAAGCACCAGTGGGCCGTCAGCATCGCAGTTGTCGATGACGGAGGCCATCTGCTGTGGCTGCAGCGGCTGGACGGCGCGGCGCCGATTTCCGCGCACATTGCGCCCGCCAAGGCCAACACGGCCGCAGTCGGCCGGCGTGAAAGCAAGACCTACGAGGAAATGATCAACGGTGGCCGGGCGTCGTTCCTCAGTGCGCCGGACCTGAAAGGCCTGCTGGAGGGAGGCGTTCCGATCCTCAAGGATGGCCAGTGCCTCGGGGCGGTCGGCGTGAGCGGCGTCAAGTCGAGCGAAGACGCGCAGATCGCCCGCGCCGGCATTGCTGCGCTCGGCCTCTGAGAAGAAATCAAGGGCCCTGGTTCAGCTTGGGCTCGGTGATGAAGCCGATCTTGCGCAGGCCTGCCTGCTGGGCCAGCGACATCACCTGCTCCACGCGTTCATAGCGCACGTCCTTGTCGCCGCGGATGTGCAGTTCGGGCTGCGGTTCCTTGGCTGCCTCGGCCTTGAACATGCGGGGCAGGTCCTTGTCCTCGACCCGGCTCTCGTTCCAGTAGTAAGCCCCTTGTGCGTCCACCGCCAGGCGCACGGTCTGGGGTTTGGCGTCCTGCGGCTGGCTGCTGGCGCGCGGCAAGTCGATATTGACCGAATGCTTCATCACCGGCACCGTGATGATGAAGATGATCAGCAGCACCAGCATGACGTCGACCAGCGGCGTCATGTTGATCTCGTTCATGACGTCGTCTGTCTCGTCCTGCGTCCCGAAAGCCATGGTTCAGCTCCTCGGTTTCATCGGCACGACCTTGGGATCGCCGCCGCTGCTCGACACCCGCGCCCCGGTCAGGAAATACGCATGCAGGTCATGCGAAAAGCGGTTCAGCTTGTTGAGGATGGCCTTGTTGCCGCGCACCAGAGCGTTGTAGCCCAGCACGGCGGGAATCGCCACGGCTAGGCCGAGCGCCGTCATGATCAGGGCTTCACCGATCGGGCCCGCCACCTTGTCGATGGTTGCCTGCCCGGCAGCGCTGATCGACATCAGGGCATGGTAGATGCCCCATACCGTTCCGAACAACCCGACGAAAGGCGCGGTCGACCCGACCGATGCCAGTACCGCCAGGCCGGACTGCAGCCGGGCAGTCGACTCGTCGATCGAGTTGCGAAGCGACCGCACGAGCCACTCGCTGACATCGAGCGAGTCGTGCAACTGCGGCTGGGCATGATGGTGCGCCGTGGCTTCGCGGCCCTCAAGCGCCAGCGCGCGAAATGGATTGGATGGGTCGGTACCGAGCTTGGCCAACCCTTCGGCGAAATCCGCCGCGTACCAGAAGCTCTCCGTCAACCTGGACTGCAGCGCGAACCGACGCAAGTCGATCGCCTTGATGATGAGCACCATCCAGGTCGACAGCGACATCAGGAGCAGCAATAGCGCCACTCCCCGGGTGACGACATCGCCCTGGTTCCAGAGATTGATCAAGCCGTACTGCGTGTCCATGCTGTTGTCCGCTCCAGGAGCATTATTCAAGAACGTAATTGACGGGCGCTTCGTACCACATGGCCTGCGGCACGCCGCCAACCTTGCCCGGAACATAGCGGCACGTCATGACGTAATCGATGGCCGACCGGTCCAGCCGGTCGTATCCGCTGGAGCGTTTCACTTCTGCTCTTTGCGGCGCTCCATCGGCACCGATGAGCACCCTCACCACGACTTTACCTTGCTCGCCCAGGCGCTTGCTGATGGCCGGGTAAGCCGGCGCTGGATTCTGCAGGTAACTGGCGTCGGAAGAGGGCAGTTCGACCTTGCCGGGCCCGGGAGCGGTGCCTCGCCCGCGTCCTTCAGGGTCCACGGTCGCAGTGATCGGGGGTGCCGGTGGCTGGGGCTCGATGACGCCGATCGGGGCATTCGGGGCCGGTTTCGGATCGGGGATCGCCACCGGCTTGGGCGGTGGCGGCAATGCACGCTCGACCTTCTTCTTCACAGGTGGCTGCTTGACGGGTTCGGGCGGCTTGGGCACCGGCGGCGGCTCGACCTTGGGCGGTGGTGGCGGCTCGACGATTTCGCTCAGGATCTCGACTGGAATGAATATTTGCGCTGTGCGCCGCAACAGCCCGGTCTGCAGCGCCCAGAGCGCCGCGAGATGGAAGAGGACCACGCTTCCGGCAACGACGATATTTCGGTTGAGCTTGCGCACGACGGGAATCGCGGAAACGGACACACCCAATAGTGTAGGAAGGCTGGCGAAGGGTTCCGCTCACGCTCGAAAGCAAGCGTGCTATAGCGGGATCAGCGGTTGCTCGAACTCATCCAAGGCGAGTGTCGGAGTTCCGGAGGTGAGAGGTAACCTTTCCGTAAGAGTTGGAATTTGTGCTCTTGGCTCGGCCTCAAACTCCACAATAGCTCGACAGTTTAATTAACGGATCTGCTCTAGCTTGAGCGATCCGATTCGCCTCTTCGCGCACTGACGTTAGATTGCCACGGTCGAGCTGCGCCTCACTCTCGACGCTGCAGCGCAGTCTTTCCCCGCTCGGCAGCGCGAATTCCCCGCTCGGCAATGTAAGAAGACCAGCTAGCTTGCTTACTTTTTTCCTGTGGCCACCTGCTGTCATGTAGTCCGCGTCTTACTAAGATCGCCCGCGCAACTAAGAAGGCTGCGCAGTCAGCCATAAGCAGAGAACAAGAACCGGGTAGCAGTCCGCCCGGGCACGGTACTTTTTTA
>DATNCB010000265.1:0-2822 GCA_035571715.1 Ramlibacter sp. | reverse complement strand
TTGCGGCGCATTTCCTCGCGCAGCACCGCGTCCACCGCGGCCCGGTCGGCGGAGGTCAACTCGCCCACGGTCTTTTTCTGCTGCTGCGCACGGATGCCCTGCAGCGCCACCGCCTCGCGGTGCAGCCAGTCGGCCGACCAGTCGGGCGCGACATAGCTGCCGTGGCCCCAGACGGTGCCCAGCTGCTGGCCGCCGGCCGACATCCAGGCCTGCTGGCCGTACTGGATTTGCTCGCCGGTGAAGAGAACGTCGCCGCTCGTCGTGACGACGGCTTTGGGAATGGGTGGCGCCGTCAGGTAGATTTGCCACCCGAGGTAGCCGAGCGCGCCAAACGACAGCACGAAGATGAGGCCTAGCCAACGCCAGAGCCCATGGTTGCTTTTCATCACTATCTTTCCTGCAAAAAATTTCCTTGGATCGCTTTCAGTTCACTGTTCACTGGCCGCCGCATGAGCCGCAGCACTGGCCATTGCTCGGGGTGGCATCGGCCAGCTTGGTGATAGCGACGCGCCAGGTGTCGGGGCCCTGCTCCAGGTATTCCCAGCCGAACTTGCCGGGGTACTGGGCCTGGAATACATTGCGCAGCGGCCTCGGATCATGGTCATTGATCAGCTCCAGCGCCTTGCCGGCCGCGAGGCCGCCGAAGGTGGAGAAGATCAGGGCGTGTCGGTCCGTGCATTCGAGGGCGCGGACGTCGACTTTGGTAGCGGTGGCAGTGGTCATGTGAACTCCGTTGAAGTGAAGCTGGGTTTTAAAGGTGTATTTCAGATGCACCTATGCTAACGACCGGGTCCGCCGCCAAACTTGATCTGGATCAAACGTACCGTCCGGCGCCTCCGGCAACGGCACCAGAATTCGGCGACGCTTGCCGCCATGACCAGGCCCTACCCAACTCAATTCGAGCTGCTGCTGCAGGCGGCGGCAGCGCAACCGGAGCCGCAGCGGCTGCTGTTCGTCTTTGCCGGGGCTGAATTGCCCGCCGATGCCACTCCCGCGCAGCGCACGCGTTTCGAAGCGGGCCAGGGCGGCGCCCTCTCGCCTCTGGCCTGCGTGGACAAGGCCGTGGACGACCTCACCAGCTTCGAAGCGCTGGTGGCCGAATCACGGCAGGCCAGCCCACCCTGGCAGGTTGTCTTCATCGCCGGGCTGCCGGGCCAGGGCGGCAAGCCGCCGTCGGCCGCGCTGGTGGACAGCGCATTGCATGCGATGGTCGACAACGTGCGTGCCGGCCGCTTCGGCGGCTACCTTGCGCTCGGCCCGACCGGCGAGCCGCTCTCGTTTTCATAGGCGCTCCGGCGCCGCTTGCCACCGGCCGCCAGGCCCAGCACTGCCGTGAGCAGCAATGCCGCGGTCATGTTGTGTGCGAGCGCCACCGACAAAGGCAAGCCGCCGGTAACCAGCAGCGCGCCGAGCGCAGCTTGCAGCACGATGAGGACGATCACGGCGGCGCCCGTGCGGCGGCCATTGCGCCAGGCCATCACGCCCAGCGGCAGCAGCACCGCCGCGACGACCAGCGCGCCGGCGCGATGCAGCGCATGCACCAGCGCACCGGCCGGATTGGCCGGGTCCGCGCTATCGAGCGGAGTTTCGTGCCACGGGTTCAGGAATTGCCAGGATCCGGCGGCCGTGTCACACGCCGGGAGTTGCGGGCAGCTCAGGCCGGCGTGACCTGCACTGACCAGGCCGCCCAAAACGATCTGCACCACCAGCAGTGCCGCGCCGATTCTTGCCCAGCGCGCGAGACTGTCATGCGCCGCCGTCGGCTCCGGCTGCTGGCTGACCGATTGCACCAGACGCCAGCTCAAGGCGAGCATCGCGAAGCCAGCCAGCAGATTTCCGAGCATTACTGCAGGCACCCGCGCGTCGGTGGTCCAGCGTCCGAGAATCGCCAGGAACAAGGCAAGCGCCAGCAGCCCTAGGGCCATGCGCCCTTCGCGCCACAGCATCGGCTCCTTGGACAGGGTGGTCATCACCAGCCCGATCACAAGCAACAGCGCCACCACCGCGACCACCCGATGCGCGATCCGCGCCGCGGCCACCGGCCCCTCCACCGGCGCTGCGGCCGGCTGGCCGGTCGCCTGCAGGGCCTGCGCATAGCACTGCGGCCACGGCTGGCAGCCCAGCCCGGCACGCGACAAGCGAATGAAAGCACTCAGGCTCGTGATCGCCAGGACCAGTGCGGCGCAGGCCCATGCCAATTTCTTCAGTGTGGGTATTCGGGTGTCGAGTCCAGACATGGTTCCCATGCTAGTCGCGGTTAGCTTGGGGTATTCCCCGATGAAGAGGTATTTGCAATGCATCTTCTTGCGCCAGATCAAAGGCAGGTCGACAGCAAGCCGACACCATGCGCGACACCTGCCCCACTACTAATAGGAGACAACGTGAGCGACAACGAGACGGAAACCGGCAAAGTGCCGTTGATGCAGCAACTTCTTGACAACCCGTTCCTGCTGCTGTTCCTGGGCGTGCTGATCCCGATGGTGGTCTACACCCTCTGGGGCGTCATCGACATCCTCACCATTCCCCTGGCGAAATAAAGGAGCACTCCCATGAGCGCAATTCTTCCGCCGGCGGAACGGCTGTGGTGGAAACACCCCCTGGACCGGGTCGAGGGCACCTGGATCGCCATCGCCTTCGCCTGGTGCATGGTGATGTTCTTCATGATGATCTACTGGCACGCGTACGGCAAACAGAACCTCTCGACTGAAACCTACAAGACCACGCCCGACCAGTTTTCCGCCAAGGCGCAGGCGGTCGTCGACAAGTACACGGTGCGCACCGAGACCGAACAGAAGATCCCCGTGGTCGCCCCGCCGGCGGGC
>DATNCB010000264.1:0-8772 GCA_035571715.1 Ramlibacter sp. | reverse complement strand
GCAGTTGCGCGGCGTGCTGCGCCAGTTGATCGCCACCGGCGCGCTCGCGGTGGACGGGCAGGCCTTCAACACCCTGAAGCTGACCGACGGTTCGCGCGCCGTGCTCAAAGGGCAAACGCCGGTGCAGTTGCGCGAATCGGTGTCGCTGCCGCCAGCATCGCGCCGCCGCAAGGCCGCTGCGAAGGCCGCGCCGGCGGTGGCGGCCGGCCTCACGGATTCCGGGCAGGCCCGTTTCGCGGCGCTAAAGTCATGGCGCGCCGAAGTGGCGCGCGCCCACAACCTGCCGGCATATGTGATCTTCCACGACGCGACGCTGGCCGCCATCGCCGCCTTGACGCCGCGCACCCTCGATGACTTGCAGGGGATCAGCGGGATCGGCGCCAAGAAGCTGGAGGCGTACGGCGCGGAAGTATTGCGGGTGGTCGGCGCCGCTTAGGGCCGCTACTGCAGAAACCCGATATTGCGGGCTTCCCGCACCTCGGGCTTGATGCGGTGCTCGGCTTCGAGCTGCTCGAGAAACTCGGCGACCGAAATCTCGGCGGCGAGGATATCGGCCTGGCGCTTGACGGCGGCGAAGTCGCCGGGGCACAGCTGGTCCAGCCGTGCCAGGCGCGCCTGGGTATCGGCTGTGAGCCGCGCGGCATTGCCGCCCAGCGCTTCGGTCACGAACATCTTCTCGCGCTGCACGGCCGTGAGCGGCTTGAACCGGATTTTGAAGGTGAAACGCCGCAGCGCCGCCTGGTCGATGCGGTCCATCAGGTTGGTGGTGCACACGAAGATGCCGTTGAAGCGCTCCATGCCCTGCAGCATCTCGTTGACCTCGGTCACCTCGTAGGTGCGCTGGGCGCCGCGCCGGTCCTGCAGGAAGCTGTCCGCCTCGTCCAGCAGCAGCACCGCTTTCTCGTTCTCGGCTTCGCGGAACATGCCGGCCATGTTCTGCTCGGTCTCGCCGACGAACTTGCTCATCAGGTCGCTGGCCTGCTTGATGAGCAGCGGCTTGTCCAGCGTCCTGGCGATGTGTTCCGCCAGCGCCGTCTTGCCGGTGCCGGGCGCGCCGTAGAAGCACAGGGTTCCGTGCCCGCGCGCCTTGAGCGCGGCCACGATCCGCGGCACCTCGAAGCGGGTCTCGACGTTGAGCATGTCCAGGTCGTATTTGGTGACGCTGTGGCGCCCCGCCGGGTCGTAGGCGCGGTTGCCCAGCGCCTGGTCGGAGTTGCGCAACTGCCGCTCGATCAGGCTTTCCATCGAGCTGCCGTCCGCGCTGGCCAGCCCGGCGAAGCGCACTGCCGTGCGGATCTGCGCCGGCGTCAGGCCCTTGCGCTCGGTCAGCTTGCCGACGAAAGCGTCCGACACCGTGACGCCTTCCAGCGTCTTGCGCACCAGCCCTTCGCGCGCGCCGGGCGGCGGCGACTTCAGTTCCAGGTGATAGGCAAAGCGGCGCCGGAACGCCGGATCGATCTGCTCGATCCGGTTGGTGACCCACAACGTCGGCACGGCGTTGGATTCGAGGATCTGGTTGACCCAAGCCTTGCCGCTCACGCTGCCGCTGGGCGGCGCCACGACCTGCTCGGCGCGCGCCATCAACTGGGCCGCTTCGCTCGAGATCGGCGGGAAGACATCCTCGACTTCGTCGAACAGCAGGGCGGCCTGCGCGCTGCCCTTGAGGAAAACCTGGGCGATCTGCAGCGAGCGGTAGCGGTCGCGCCCGGACAGCGAATTGCCGTCGCGGTCGGCATATTCGACCTCGAACAGGTCCAGGCCGGCTGCCTGCGCCACGACCTTGGCCAGCTCGGTCTTGCCGGTGCCGGGCGGCCCGTAGAGCAGCACGTTCACGCCGGCTTCCTTGCGCGCCACCGCGTTGCGCAATAGCGAACACAGCACATGCGCTTCCTCGTCAACGAAGCTGAAGTCCTGCAAACCCAACGCGCTCTTGGCCGACGGACGCGTGAACACCGCCATCAGCTCGCTCTGGTCGCGGTACTCGCGCATCAACACCGGGGGCAATTTCTCGCTGACCTTCATGAGGTCGGCCAGGTCGGTGATGTTGTGCTCGGAGATCAGGTTCTCGACCAGCCCAATGCGCTCCAGCCGCGAGCCGGCCCGCAAGGCCTCGCCGACCTCAGTGGCGTTGACGCCGGCGAGCTCGGCAATAGCCGCGTAGGCCTCAGGGGCATTGTTGACCTTGAACTCGACCAGGATGCTGCGCAGGTCGCGCTGGTAGCGCGCCAGCGTGCCGTACAGCAGCAGCGCCCGCTCCGCCTTGTTCAACTGCAACAGGCCCGACAGCGCGTCGATGTTCTTCTCGACCAGCGTGGAATGTTTCTTCAGCGCGTGGGTGAGCCAGTCGCCGGTCACGGCCAGCACCGACAGCAGATCCTTGGGCTGGTCCTTGGCGTATTCGTCGAGATAGAAGAACAGCGTGCCTTCTTCATAAGGTCCGCGCCACACGCCGTGGCGATCCAGGAATTCCTGCGTGGCGAGCTGCTCGTGGCCGCGCCAGAACTCGTTGTCCTTGCAGCGGCGCCCCAGGAATTCGCGCAGCCGTGCCAGCGCCGGCGTCGGCCACACCAGATGCCGGCCCGCCAGCGAGAGCAGCCCATTCAAGTCGCGCCGCACGTTGAACTTGCCGCCCTGCTTGGCCGCCAGCGTCAGCACGAAATGCGAGCACATCAGATCCAGCACCGGCGCGTCCTTCAGACCCGGCGAGGGTAATAGCTGCACATCGATCGAACGCTTGGCCATTTCGGAAATGAACCTCCAGGGGACCTCTTGAAAGCGCCTTACGATAACGCGACTTGATGCTACATGGAAGACGCCCATTGTGGGGATTGCGCCACTTTCCGCTGTCTTTACCGCCGACAATTCCGCAGATGATTCAACTCGCCGATATTCGCAAAGCCGCGCAGTGCCTGCAGGGGCAGGTGCTCAACACGCCTTGCGTCGAATCGCGCACGATCTCGGAGCTCACCGGCGCGCAGGTGTTCCTGAAGTTCGAGAACCTGCAGTTCACTGCATCGTTCAAGGAACGCGGTGCCTGTAACAAGTTGACCCAGCTCAGCAGTGGCGAACGCGAGCGCGGCGTCGTCGCCATGAGCGCCGGCAACCACGCGCAAGGGGTCGCCTACCATGCCCAGCGGCTGGGCCTGCGCGCGGTGATCGTGATGCCGCGCTTCACACCCGGCGTGAAGGTCGAACGCACCCGCAGCTTCGGCGCGGAAGTCGTGCTGCACGGCGACACGCTCGAGGAGGCGCGCGCGCATGCGCTAGAACTTGCCCAGCGCGAGCAGCTGACCTTCGTTCACCCTTACGACGACGAGGCGATCGTCGCCGGCCAGGGCACCGTTGGCATCGAGATGCTGGACGCCGTGCCGGCGCTGGACGTCCTGGTGGTCGCCGTCGGCGGCGGTGGCCTGATCGCGGGCATTGCCGTGGCAGCCAAAGGCCTGAAGCCGGACATCGAAGTGATCGGCGTGCAGGCGCTGCGCTTTCCCAATATGTTCAACGCGGTCAAGCATGCGGCCATGCCGCAGGGCGCCAGCACGATCGCCGAGGGCATCGCCGTGGGCGCGCCCGGCCGCATCACCCAGCAAATCATCGAGCGGCACGTCGACGATCTGGTCCTGGTCGATGAAGGCGATATCGAGCAGGCTATCGTCATGCTGCTGGAGATCGAGAAGACCCTGGTCGAAGGCGCCGGCGCGGCGGGGCTGGCGGCGCTGCTCAAGTACCCGGAGCGCTTCGGCGGCCGCAAGGTCGGGCTGGTGCTGGGCGGGGGCAACATCGATCCCTTGTTGCTGGCAGCGATCATCGAACGCGGCATGGTGCGGGCCGGCCGGCTGGCGCGGATCAGCGTCAGCGCGCGCGACGTGCCGGGCTCGCTGGCCCACATCACGGCCATCGTCAGCGAAGCAGGCGCGAACATCGACGAGGTCCATCACCAGCGCGCCTTCACCATGCTGGCGGCGCAGAACGTCGAGGTCGAACTGGTGATCCAGACCCGCGGGCGCGAGCACATCCAGGCCGTGCTCGAGGCGCTGCATGTCGGCGGTTTTCAGGCACGGGAGCAATAGATGAGCACAGCCGGCGCTGGTCAACCACTTCGCCGGGCGATGCGGCGAGCGCATCATGGCTAGAATCCGTAACCGACCACGAGCCTCTCTTTAGGAAACACCATGCCCACCACCCAAGCCGAGCGCCACAGCAACGGCAGCTCGCACGAGCCGCAAGATCCGGTGGAGAGCATCATCAAGGCCGTTCCGCTGGTCCTGCCGCTGATGGCCGGCGTGCTGATGTTCATGCTGGCCTTCATCGCCATCTACATGGCCTGAAGCCCGGCGGTTCACTGCGCTGCCGGCACGTCCTTCTGCGGCATGATGTGAATCGCGTCCGGCGCGATCCGCAACCGCAGCCAGCCGCCGGCCGCGGCTTCGAGTGATCGCAACTGCCCGGTCGACAGACTCAGCGTCACCCGCTCGGCCGCCAGCTGCTCGGGCTGTAACGTGCAAAGGCTGGTTTCGCCCAGCACCAACTGCTCCACGATCTTGCAGCGCAAGGTGTTGCCTTCGGACGCGCCGTCGCCGAGCACGTCGATTCGTTCACCGGCGATCACCCAGGTCACCGTCGCGCCGTCCGGAATCCGGTTCTTGTCGAGCACGCGAAGTGACACAGCGCCTGGGTCGCCCCATTCAACTCGGCCGCAACCCGGCTCGAGTTTGTGGAAACGCCCGCGGAAATGATTCTGGATGCCCACCAGCTGCGCCACACGGGCGTTGCGCGGACTGGCGAACACATGGGCCGGCGTGCCGGTCTGCAGACTGCGGCCGGCGTCCAGAATCACCACCCGATCGGCCAGCCGGCGCGCCTCGCCCAGGTCGTGTGTGACCAGCACCATCGGCGTGGACAAGGTCTGTCGCAGCGCCGCCAGTTCGCGGTAAAGCGCCTGCCGCGCCGGCGCATCAACGGCCGAGAACGGCTCGTCCAGCAGCAGCACCTTGGGTTGGCGCGCCAGCGCCCGGGCCAGGGCGACGCGCTGCTGCTGCCCGCCGGACAGTTGCGCCGGCCGGCGCCGCTCCAGGCCCGCCAGCCCCAAGCGCTCGAACAGGGCGCCAAACTGGTCCGGTTGCGGTGCAGCTCCGGCCGCGAGCACCACGTTGTCGAGCGCGCTCAGGTGCGGGAACAGTGCGTAATGCTGGAACACGAAACCGGCGTGGCGCTGCTGGGGCGGCAGATTGAGCGAGCGCTCGCTGTCGAACCAGGTCTCGTCGCCCACTGCCACCCGCCCGCGCAGGGTCTTGCTCTTCAGCAAGCCCGCGATCGCCCGCAGCAAGCTGGTCTTGCCGCTGCCGGACGGGCCGACCAGCGCCACCAGTTCGCCCGGCGCGCAGTCGAAACTCGCGTCCAGCCGCATCGGCGTCGTGTTTTGCAAGGAAACCTGTAGCACCGCTAGCGTTCCTGCAAAGGCCGCCGCCGGTCGGCCGCGAACACCAGAGCGACGGCGACTATCGACGTGGCCACGAGGCTCAGCGCCATCACATGAGCGGCGCTCGTGTCGAAGGCCTGCACGCGGTCGTAAATCGCGATGCTGAGCGTGCGGGTTTCGCCCGGAATGCTTCCGCCCACCATCAACACCACGCCGAATTCGCCCAACGTGTGCGCCGCCGTGAGCGCCACGCCGCCCAGCAGCCCGGGCCAGGCCAGCGGCAATTCGATGCGCCAGAAGGTGCGCCAGTTGCTCAGGCCCGACACCCAGGCCGCTTCACGCACCGAATTGGGAATGGCGGCGAAGGCGCGCTGGATGGGCTGGGCCATGAACGGCAGGTTGATCAGCACGCTGGCCAGCAACAGGCCTTCGAAGCTGAACACCAGCCGCAGGTTCAGCTGCCGCACCAGCCAGACGCCGAGCGGCGAGCCCTGGCCGAGCGCCGTCAGCAAGTAAAAACCGATCACCGTTGGCGGCAGCAACAGCGGCAACATCAGGCAGGCCTCGGCCAGCGGCTTGCCGCGCCAGGAACTGAACGCGAGCCAGCGCGCCACCGCGATGCCCGGCGGCAGCAGCAGAGCGGCCGTCAGCACGGCCAAGAGCAGCGATACGCGGGCGGCTTGCCAGTCCATGGCCGCGATTGTGCCCGCGCGCCGCACCGCTGCTTTATTCGAAGTCGAAGCCGAAGCGCCGCAGCACAGTACGCGTCGCCGGTGTCTGCAGGAACTGATAGAAATCGGCAGCCTGCGCGCTGGCGGACTTCAGCAGCACCATGCGCTGGCGCAACGGTGCATGCAGGCTTGCCGGCAGCACCACATGGCGCGCCAGCCTGGCCACTTCCGGCGCCAGCGCGAGCGACAAAGCGGTGATCCCGGCCTGCGCCGCGCCGCCGGTGACGAACTGGGTGGCCTGCGCAATGTTCTCGCCGAGGACCAGCTTGGGTTCGACCCACGGCCACAGGCCCAGGCGCTCGAGCGCCTGGCGTGCAGCGCGGCCGTAAGGTGCGTGTTGGGGGTTGGCGATGGCGAAATGGCTGATCGCGGATCCAGCGTCGCGCAAGCCGCGCAAGGCCGGGTCGAGTGTGAGGGACGATGCCGCAGGGACCACAGCAGCGATACGACCGAGCGCATACAAGACGCCGCGGTCACGGGTCAGGCCCGCGTCGGCCAGCTGAAAGACAAGGTCCTCATCGGCAGCCATGAACAGATCCACCGGAAGCCCCTGCCTGATTTGCTGCGTGAACTGACCCGAGGAGCCCAGGTTCAGCTCGATGCGCTGCCCGGTCTCGTTCTGGTAGCGCTGCGCCAGCTCGGTGAGCACGAACTTCAAATCGCTCGCGGCAGCGACGCGCACAGGCGCGGGAGCGGCCTCGGCGTGGATGAGCCCTGCCAGCGCGACCGGGGCGGTTGCAATCGCACCTAGAAAGCTGCGTTTAAGCACCTGAATCCTTTCCTGCAGAGTAAAAGTCCGGCTGCATAACCCTATGCATGTTTTGCATTGTTTTCAGTTCCCATCCGACGCACGCTGAGGCGTCAATCCCTAGAATTGGCCTCCCGTCCACCCGCAAAACCGATTTCAAGAGGTACTGCTCATCTTCCACACCTGAGCTCCAGCCCTGCTTGAAAAGAGGTTCAACTTTAGGAGGTTTGATGAATTCTCCGGTGATGCAGGGACTGAACCTGAGCAGCCCAGCCTACGTCAAGAATGCCAACGTCATCGCCTGGGTCGCCGACATGGCCGCCTTGTGCAAGCCCGACAGCATCCACTGGTGCGACGGCAGTGACGAAGAATACAACCGGCTGTGCCAGGAGCTGGTACGGTCCGGCACCTTCAGGCAGCTTAACCCGCGCAAGCGCCCCAACTCCTTCCTGGCCTGCTCCGATCCGAGCGACGTAGCCCGGGTGGAGGACCGCACTTTCATCTGCTCGCAGCGCAAGGAAGACGCCGGCCCGACCAACAACTGGGTGGCGCCGGCGCAGATGCGCGCCACGCTGCAACCCCTGTTCGACGGCTGCATGCGCGGGCGCACGATGTACGTGGTGCCGTTCTCGATGGGGCCGCTGGGCTCGTCGATCTCGCACATCGGGATCGAACTGTCCGACAGCGCCTATGTGGTCGTGAACATGAAGATCATGACGCGCATGGGCAAGGCCGTGTTCGACGCACTCGGGGTGAACGGCGAGTTCGTGCCCTGCATCCATACGGTGGGCGTCCCGCTCGAACGCGGCCAACGCGATGTGCCCTGGCCCTGCAACAAGACCAAGTACATCGTCCACTATCCGCAATCGCGCGAAATCTGGTCGTACGGCTCCGGCTACGGCGGCAACGCCCTGCTGGGCAAGAAGTGTTTCGCGTTGCGCATCGCCTCGGTCATGGGCCGCAAGGAAGCGCAAGGCGCGAACCTCGGCTGGCTCGCCGAGCACATGCTGATCCTGGGCGTCACCACCCCGCAGGGCAAGCGGTACCACGTGGCAGCGGCCTTCCCATCGGCCTGCGGCAAGACCAATTTCGCCATGCTGGTTCCTCCCGCGGGCTTCGCCGGCTGGAAGGTCGCGACCATCGGCGACGACATCGCCTGGATCAAACCAGGACCCGATGGCCGGCTGTACGCGATCAATCCGGAAGCGGGCTACTTCGGTGTCGCGCCCGGCACCAATACCGAAACCAATCCCAACTGCATGGCCACGCTGGACCATGACGTGATCTTCACCAATGTCGCGATGACCGATGACGGCGACGTCTGGTGGGAGGGCATGGGCCCGGCACCGGTGCACGCGATCGACTGGCAAGGCAAGGATTGGACGCCGCAGATCGCCCGGGAAACGGGGGCCAAGGCCGCGCACCCGAACGCCCGCTTCACCGTGGCTGCCATCAACAACCCGGCGCTCGATCCGGACTGGGACAATCCCAAGGGCGTGCCGATCGACGCCTTCGTTTTCGGCGGCCGCCGCTCCACCACGGTGCCGCTGGTGACGGAAGCGCGCAACTGGGTCGACGGCGTGTACATGGCCGCCACGATGGGCTCGGAAACCACCGCGGCCGTCACGGGGCAGGTCGGCGTGGTGCGGCGCGACCCGTTCGCGATGCTGCCTTTCACCGGCTACAACATGTCGGACTATTTCCAGCACTGGCTGGACCTCGGCCGCAAGCTCGCCGCCTCGGGCGCGACGCTGCCGCGCATGTACACGACCAACTGGTTCCGCAAGGGACCGGACGGCAAGTTCGTGTGGCCCGGCTATGGCGACAACATGCGCGTGCTCAAGTGGATGATCGACCGGATCGAAGGCAAGGCG
>DATNCB010000263.1:0-3983 GCA_035571715.1 Ramlibacter sp. | reverse complement strand
CAGCCGCAGGTAAGGGGCGCCGAGCATCTTGCTGCGCTGTTCGACCCCGATGTGGCGGGCCGCTTTCGCGCCCGCTGGGACTAGGTGCAGATCGGGTTTGTCGATGATCCAAGGCAGGCTGTGCGGCAAGCGGACGAGCTCGTGGCCCAGGTCATGAAGAGCCTGGCGGAGACTTTCTCCAGCGAACGCGCCAGCCTCGAAGAGCAGCTCGAGCAGACCGACAGCGCTTCTACCGAAAACTTGCGGGTCGCGTTGCGCCGCTATCGCTCTTTCTTCCAGCGGCTGCTGTCGCTGTAAGCTAATCCTAGCCGTCAAGGCCGCCGTCCTGAATTGTGATCTGACCGCAAAGCATCAAGCCTTTCTGGTCACCGGCAGATCCACCATCACCGGCTGGCCCGGCGCGCCGCAACCCATGTCGCAGCACTTGCCGGGCTGGCGGTTGGCCGTGATGGCCCTGTTCGGGTCGTGTGCCACGCCGCGCTCCAGCAGGCGTTCGACCAGCTCCACCCTGGAACCGACTGGATAGTTGCGCCAGATTTCCTGCTTCATGGCCGCCGGCGAGCCCCCGCCGTGCAGGCTGATCATGCTGTACCAGCCGCCCTGGTAGCCGGCCGTCAGGTCTTCGATGAAACGCGCGGTCTGGATGCGCCGCTCATACGGCACGTTCGGGTTGGCGCGCAATACGTCGGAAAGCCTGGCTGCCGTCTCCGGGTTGTGGTCTTCGTCCGGCCCGGGCAGGCTCACGATCAGGCCGCCGCTGACATAGTGGGCGATCCGGTGCATGTCGTAGATCTGCGTCGACAGCAGCAATTTGCCGATGTTGGCGAACACCGGGTCGGGCATGAAGGTGCCGCTGTGCTCGTCGGGCTTGCCGTAGACGCTGGCCGCGACGCCGCAGGCATAGAAACCTTCCACGATCTTGATCAACTCCACCATCTGCTCGCGCAAATGTGTTTCCTTGCCCGGATCGAATCCGTTCGCCTCGCACATCAAGGCGCCGGCGCCGATCAGGATATCGCCGAACCCCGCGCGCGCCGCGATGCAGGTCTGCCGGTGGTGCGTGGCGTAGCTGTAGGTGAGGTGTCCGCTGTGATCCCAGTCGCCGGCATAGAACACACTCTCCCACGGCACGAACACACGGTCGAACATGCACACGGCCGTGCTTTGCCCGTACTTGCGTGAAAAGATGGCGTCCCCGTGCTCGAGCTTTTCGCCGGGGCGGCCCGCCGGCCGGGCCACGATGGTGAGGCCGGCGACGTCGATCGGCACCGCGCAGCACACCGCGAAGTCGGCATCTTGCTCGCCCATGTTGCGACAGGGCATGACCAGGAGCTCATGCACGTAGGGCGCGCCGGTCACGATCGCCTTGGTGCCGGATATCACGATGCCCTTGGAGTTGCGCTCGACGATGTGTACATAGCTGTCTACATTGGCCTGCTCGTGCGGACGCAGGCTGCGGTCGCCCTTGGCGTCCGTCATCGCCACGGCCAGCGTGAGGTCCTGGTCTTGCACGCGGTGCAGGAATTCGAGGAAGCGCGCCGTCTTTTCCTTGGTTCCGCAGGCAGCATCGATCCGGGCCGTGACCTGGCCGATCGCGTTGAGTGCGTCGTGGGTGAGATAACGCTGAGCGCATCCGGTCTGCTGGCAGACCAGCCGCACGGCTTCGAGTTTGTTCAGAAGATCGGCGGCACTGGTATCGATATGACTGAGCCGATTCACCCGCTTGCCGCTGGTGTGCTGGACCGCCGTCATCAGCGGCTCGTATTCCGGTTTCAGCGCGTAGTCGTAGGTCAGCGCCACCGCATTGACGCCCGGGCGCAACGCGGGGTCGTCGGCCACGCTTTCCACCCGCCGGCCATCGACGAACACCGTGGGCCGCAGGCGGCGCAGCGACTCGCGGTAGGCATCGCCGGACATCATCACGGCGGTCGGGGAGGGTGCATTCATGGGCGGCTCCCGGTTTGGGACAGGACACTAAAGCGCGAGGCCCGATTCGAACAGCGTTGAAAAATACTGTCAACGCTCGGCGCTGTGCTTTGGATTTATAGTGGACTCATGAAAACAGGGCTGCTGCGCGCGCGCTGAAATCGATGCTGCTGGACGTCGATGAATCACAACTGGTCCTGGTCGATTACCAGGATCGCCTGATGCCCTCCATCCACGAGCATGAGGCCGTGCTCGCCAATGCGATGCGGCTGGGCCGCGTAGCGCAAGCCCTGCAGGTGCCGGTCTGGGGCACCGAAGAGAATCCGCAGGGGTTGGGGGCAAACGCGGTGGAACTGAAGTCGCTTTGCCGCAAAACGCTGGTCAAGATGCATTTCAGCGCGTGTGCGGATGGCCTGACGGAACTGCTTCGGCCACCCGCGCGCCCGCAGCAGTCGGGCAATGCCCGCAGCCTGCCCAAACATCTGCAGAAAGCGCCGGCGCCGGAACGCAACAGCATTGTGCTGGCCGGCTGCGAAACCCATGTCTGCCTGATGCAGACCGCTTTGGACCTGCTGGACGAGGAATTCGAGGTCTGGATCGTGACGGATGCCTGCGGCTCGCGCTCGGAGCGCAGCCGCGACGCCGCGTTCGACCGGCTGGCGGGGGCCGGGGCCGAACTCGTGACCACCGAGATGGTCGCCTTCGAGTGGCTGCGTACGGCGGACCACCCGTTGTTCAAGGAAGTCTTGAGCCTGATCAAATGATCGTGCCGGCGGGGCTTCGGCTGGATATCCACGTCAGCTTGCCGAAAGCCATTCCGCCACAATGTGCCGGGCCGAGTCACAAAGGAGACAGCATGACCACCTATGCAGAGTTTTACCGTCGCTCGCTCGAGGACCGCGACGCGTTCTGGGCCGAGCAAGCTCGCCTCATCGACTGGCAGCGCCCGCCGCAGACGATCTGCGACTACAGCCGTCCGCCGTTCGTCAATTGGTTTGCCGGCGGCACCACCAACCTCTGCCATAACGCGGTGGACCGGCACCTGAAGGACCGGCCCGACCAGAGCGCGCTGATCTACGTTTCGAGTGAAACCGGGGCCGAGCGGACCTACACTTTCCGCCAACTCCACGACGAGGTCCAGCGGGCCGCGGCGGTGCTCAAGAGTCTGGGCGTGCAAAAGGGCGACCGGGTGCTGATCTACATGCCGATGATTGCGGAAGCGGCATTCGCCATGCTGGCCTGCGCCCGCATCGGCGCCATCCATTCGGTGGTGTTCGGCGGTTTCGCGTCGGTTTCGCTCGCGTCGCGCATCGAGGACGCCTCGCCCCGGGTGATCGTCAGCGCCGACGCCGGGTCGCGTGGCGGCAAGGTGGTGGCTTACAAGCCGCTGCTGGACGAGGCGATTCGCCTGTCGCGCCACAAACCCGAGTCCGTGCTGCTGGTGGACCGCGGCCTAGCGCCAATGGAGCGCGTTGCCGGGCGCGACCACGACTGGGCCGAACTGTGCAAGCAGCACGCCGCCACGCAAGTCGAATGCGTCTGGCTGGATTCGACCGACATCAGCTACACCATCTACACCAGCGGCACCACGGGGCAACCCAAGGGAGTGCAGCGCGACGTGGGCGGCTACGCGGTGGCGCTGGCGGCGAGCATGAAGCACATCTTCCTGGGCGAGCGGGGGGAAACCTACTTCTCCACCAGCGACATCGGCTGGGTGGTAGGACACAGCTACATCATCTACGGGCCGCTGATCGCGGGGATGGCGACCATCATGTACGAAGGCCTGCCTATCCGACCGGATGCGGGCATCTGGTGGAGCCTGGTGGAAAAATACAAGGTGACCGCGATGTTCAGCGCCCCGACGGCGGTGCGCGTGCTCAAGAAGCAGGATCCGGCATTCCTCAAGAAATACGACCTGTCGAGCCTGAAGGCGCTGTTCCTCGCGGGCGAGCCGCTGGACGAGCCGACGGCGCAATGGATCGCCGACGGCCTGGGCCGTCCCATCATCGACAACTACTGGCAGACCGAAAGCGGCTGGCCGATCCTGGCGCTCGCCA
>DATNCB010000262.1:0-1593 GCA_035571715.1 Ramlibacter sp. | reverse complement strand
CTGCGCCACGATGCGCCTGCCGCTCACGGCCTGCGCAAACAGGCTCACTTCCTGCACGGTGCGCGCGAACAGGCCGACCGTGTCCAGCGACCACGAGAAGCATTTCATCCCCGCCGTTGGCAGCACGGCGAAGCTGGGCTTGAAGCCGACGATGCCGCAATACGATGCGGGCCGGATGGTCGAGCCGCCGGTCTGCGATCCGATTGCCAGCGGCACCAGACCAGCGGCGACGGCGGCGGCCGATCCCGATGACGAACCGCCCGGCGTGCAGCCCGGTGCGGCGGGATTGAGCGTGCCCGCCGGATGCAGGTAAGCGAACTCGGTGGTGACCGACTTGCCGATCACGAGGCCGCCGGCACTGCGCACGATGGCGACCAGCGCCGCCTCGGTCGCCGGCTGATAACCGGCGTAGATCGGCGAGCCGTACGAAGTGGGAAGGTCGGCCGTGTCGAAGATGTCCTTTACCGCCACGAGCTGGCCGGCCAGCGGTCCGGCCAGCTGCCGTGCCAGACCGATCGCGGAAGCCTCGTCGCGCACCGCAGCAAACGCTTTGAGTTCGCCATTGGCCGTTTTGATCTTGAAGAGGGCTTCGGTCAGAGCTTGGTGCTGCGTCATATTCCTCCTCAGCGCTCGAGCTCGCCGCCGGCCAGCCAACGCGCGCCGCGCCGGTACAACTCTTCCACGACCGGTCCCTTGAGCATCGGCATGTCCATCTTCACCTTGTAGCCGATGCGCATCTGGATATAGGCCAGGTGCCGGTAGCCTTCCGGCAATTTCGCGAGCGACACGGCGTCGAGCCGCAGGTGCGCCGACGGGTTCACCGGGTCGATGCGGTCCTTCTCGTAAATCGGCTGGCGGTGCAGCAGTTTCCACTCGCCTTCATGCAGGGTGATGAAGTCGTAGAAGCGTCCGGTGCAGACCACGTCGCACAGCACGGGACCGTCGGCGCCGTCGACCATGCCGCGCTGGGAGATCATCATCCTGGTTTGCGCGATGGCGCGGTCGCCCGCGACCTCGATCGCGGAGCCGCCGAGAAAGTGCAGGATGCTCACGCCCTTGGCCCAGCCCTCCTGCGTGACCCGGATGAAATCGCGGAACGACCCCTGGAACCAGGTCGCCATCATCACGCCGTCCGGATGCCACACGGTGGCAAAACGTTCCCAGTCGCCGGCGTCGCGCCACACGGCCCAGCGCTCGATCATCTCGCGTATCAGTAGTTTGTTTTCAAGATCGTCAGTCATCGAGGGTGTCCTTGAGCAAAGTGTAGGCGCAACAAGAGCGCGCATCGATCGACCTCGGCAGTCGCGTGTGTGCGGGATCCGCTCGCGGCGTATGCTGGCAGGCCAAATCACACGGGAGCCCATCGTCATGCGTTATCGCCCACTCGGCCGCACGGGCCTTTTCGTATCCGAACTTTGCCTCGGCACCATGACCTTCGGCGGCACCGAAGGGATGTGGGCCGTGATCGGCAAGCTGCAGCAGGCCGACGCCGAACGCCTGGTCGGCCAGGCGATCGACGCCGGCATCAACTTCATCGACACCGCCGACGTCTATGCCGGCGGCATGTCCGAACAGATTACCGGCCAGGCGCTG
>DATNCB010000261.1:0-1773 GCA_035571715.1 Ramlibacter sp. | reverse complement strand
CAAGGCGTTGCCGCTGCAGTCGATCTCCGGCGGCACGGACATCATCGGCTGCTTTGTCCTGGGCAATCCGAACCTGCCGGTCCATGTGGGCGAAGCGCAATGCAGGAGCCTCGGGCTCGACGTTCAGGCCTGGAAAGACGGTGCGCGCGCGGCCGGCATCGGGGAGCTGGTGTGCACCAATCCGTTCCCGTCGCGACCGCTCGGCTTTTTCGGGGATGCCGGCGGCAACGGTTTTCACGCCGCCTATTTCTCCCAGAACCCGGGCGTGTGGACGCATGGCGACCTGATCGAGTTCTCGCGGGACGGTTCGGCCCGGCTGCATGGCCGTTCGGATGGTGTATTGAACGTGGGCGGCATCAAGGTCGCGCCCGGCGAGATCTACCGCGTGCTCAAGACGATGCCGCAGTTCCGGGAAGCGATGGCGGTCGAGCAGCGGTCGCGCGACACGCAGAAAGGCAAGTTCCACGAGCGCATCGTGCTGCTGCTGGTGATGCGCGATGGAGTCGCGCTGACCGCGGACCTGGTGGCCCACGTGCGCCGCGAGCTTGCACGGCGCCTGTCTCCAGCGCACGTCCCCGACCGCATCATCGCCGTCGACGAGCTGCCGGTGACGCACAACGGCAAGCTGTCCGAATCCGCCGCGCGCAACGCGGTCAACGGCGTGCGGATCGTCAATGCGGCCTCACTGCGCAATCCCGCCTGCCTGGATGCGATCGGCAACCATCCGGCGCTGCGCGCGCAAACGGGCGCCTTGCCGGCGACCATCGAATCGCGCGAACAACTGGAAGCTCATTTGCAGCAGCAATGGGAGAAACTGTTCGGCTTCGCTCCGATCGGCCGCGAGGACAATTTCTTCGAGCTGGGCGGCAATTCGCTCCTCGCGGCCCGCCTGCTCGCCCAAGTGAACCAGCTGACCGGGCGGACGCTGCCGTTGGCGATCATGCTGGTCGCGCCCACGATCGGGCGTCTGGCCGCGGCAATCGACAACGGCGCGCAGCTGCCGTCGCTGGCAATGCCGGTGCCGATCCGTGCCGGCACCGGCGCCCCCGTCTTCCTCGTGCACGGGCTGAGCGGCTCGGTGATGGAATGCTGGTCGCTGGTCGGCGCGCTCACCAGCTCGCGTCCCATCTATGCACTGCAGGCACAGGGCCTGGACGGCGAGCGGCCCCCGCAGCAGCGCGTCGAGGAAATCGCGACGAACTACATCGAACAGATCCGCCGAGTCCAAACCAATGGTCCCTACCAGATCGCCGGATTCTCGTTCGGCGGACTGATAGCTTTTGAGATTGCGCAGCAACTGCAGCGCGCCGGAGAGCGGACCAGTTGGCTCTGCCTGCTCGACACGTATGTGGTGCAGGACCGGCCCTGGACCGCGTGGATGGCGCATTGGGGCATCCGGGCTTGGCGCAAGCTCGGCAAGTTGCAACCGTCGCAGCTTCCCGGCTACCTGGCCGGCAGGGTGGCAGACAGCTTCAACTCGCGCGTCGAACGAATGCGCCAGCCGGCCGCCACTGACTCCATGCCGGCGCCGCTGCTGGTCTACGAGAAAATGTTGGCCGCGATGGACGCCTACCGGCCGCAGCCATATGACGGCGGTCCGGTGCTTTATATACGCGCCGAGAATCAGATCGGCGGATATCTCGACGCGTTGCCGTTCTGGCAGCGTGTCGTGCGCGGCGGCCTGACGGTGATCGAGATGCCGGGCGGCCACCTGGACCTGCTGGGTGCGAATGCGCCCTTGGTCGCCGCGGCGCTGGACCGGGCATTGATGAA
>DATNCB010000260.1:0-1194 GCA_035571715.1 Ramlibacter sp. | reverse complement strand
TGGGCCGATTGTCCCGCAGCCAGCACCGGTCGATAGGTCCTCGGGGCCTACAATTTGCCCTTTCCATTGGCGCTCAGGCAAAAAAGATTCTATGCAGCTTTCACCATCGATCTTCAAGGCTTACGACATCCGCGGCGTCGTCCCCTCGACGCTGAACGAAGAAGTGGCCCAGGCGCTGGGCCAGGCCTTCGGCAAAGCGGCGCAGGCCGAAGGGGAAAAGGTTGTCGCCGTGGGACGCGATGGGCGGCTCAGCGGTCCAACGCTCAGCGCTGCGCTCGTGCGCGGGCTGGTCGCATCGGGTGTCGACGTGATCGACATCGGGCCGGCAACGACGCCGATGCTGTACTTTGCTGCCACCACGTTGTGTTCGAGCGGCATCCAGGTGACCGGCAGCCACAACCCCAAGGACTACAACGGCTTCAAGATGGTGCTCGCCGGCCGTGCCATCCACGGCGAGGAGATCCAGGCCTTGCGGCGGCTGATGGAGATGCCCGGTGATGCCGCGCCGGCGGCGCAGCCGGGGCACGTGCGCAACATCAACGTGCTGGCGCCGTACCGGGACCGTATCGCGCAGGACGCGAAGTTGGCGCGGCCAATGAAGATCGTCGTTGACTCCGGCAACGGCATTGCCGGCGCGTCGGCTCCCGGCATTTTTCGCGCGCTCGGCTGCGAAGTGGTGGAGCTGTACAGCGAAGTTGACGGCACCTTTCCCAACCACCATCCCGATCCGAGCAAGCTGGAGAACCTGAAGGACCTGATGGCCGCGATCCGCACCACCGGCGCGGAACTCGGCCTGGCGTTCGACGGCGACGGCGATCGGCTGGGCATCATCACGCGCGGCGGCAACAACATCTATCCGGACCGCCAGATGATGCTGATCGCGCGCGACGTGCTCACGCGCGTTCCGGGCGCGACGATCCTGTTCGATGTGAAGTGTACGCAGCGCCTGGCGCCGGCCATCCGCGAAGCCGGCGGCGTGCCGCTGATGTACAAGACCGGCCACTCCCTCATCAAGGCGAAGATGAAGGAGATCGGTTCGCCGCTCGGAGGCGAGATGAGCGGCCACATCTTTTTCAAGGAACGCTGGTTCGGTTTCGACGACGGCACCTATGCCGGCGCGCGGCTGCTGGAAATCCTGTCGCGCTACGACGACCCGAGCGCCGTGCTGGACGCGTTGCCGACCAGCTTTTCGAC
>DATNCB010000259.1:0-23060 GCA_035571715.1 Ramlibacter sp. | reverse complement strand
GCGCTATGGCAGCAATGGCGCAGCACCGAAGTTGAAGCGGCCGAGCGCGCGCGCGTGCAATCTGCTTGGGTGCTGACCGGCGCACTGGACTGGGCCCGGCTGGTGCTGCGCGAGGACGCGGGCTCAGGCGCGACCGACCATCTGGGCGAGCCGTGGGCCGTCCCATTGCAGGAAGCGCGGCTGTCGAGCTTTCTGGCGGCCGATCGCAACGTCGCAACCGACACCGGGTCGGAGGTGATGGAAGCGTTCCTGTCCGGACAGATCATCGACTTGCAGTCGCTGCTGAACGTCACCAACCTGGCGCAGAACGGCAAGGTGTCGGATGCGGGTCTCCGCAGTTTCGCGCGCTTGTTCGATCTGCTGGGGCTTCCGCAGGCGCAGCTCGAGCGGCTGGCGGAAAACCTGCGCTTCGCTTCTGATACCAGCGCCGCCAACCGTTCCAGTCCGATGGCGCCGCTGGTGCCGCAGCAAGTCGAGCAACTCGTCTGGCTCGGCCTACCGGCGCAGACCGTCGCGGTACTGCAGCCCTTCGTCACGATCTTGCCGGAGACCACCATCGTGAACGTCAATACGGCGAGCGCGGAAGTGATCTATGCCAGCGTGGACGGGCTGAGCATGGCCGACGCCAAAGGCCTCGTCACCCAGCGGGAGCGCTCGCCTTTTCGCACACTCCTCGAGGCGCAAACAGCGGTTGCGCACGGCGACCCGACATTGGCCCAAAAGGTGAACGTCGCGGTCAGTTCGAAGTTCTTCGAGATTCGCTCCCGGCTCAGGTTGGACCAGCTGGTGGTGGAGGAGCGCGCAGTGGTGAAGCGCGATAACAGGGACGTGACCATCCTGCAACGCCAGCGCGGCGCCCCGGATGCAAGGGCCCCCTTGCAGGCGGCTGCGACGCGCTGAACCGCGCCGGCGGCGGACCTTTCTACAATGTCCCCTTCATGAGCGCACTCATCGTCCATCTTCCTGCCCAGCCGGTCAGCGCATCGACCGAGTTCGAATACGCGCTGACCGTCGACGGTCACACAGTGCAAAGCCACGGCAGCGCCCAGGCAGCGCTGCTTCCGGCGCCGACCCGGGCCGGCGCCGAGGTGGTAGCGGTGGTGCCGGCATCGATGATCTCCTGGCACTGGGTCGAACTGCCCAAGGGCACGACTCCGGCCTCGCCGCGGTTGCGCGCGGTACTGGAAGGCCTGCTGGAAGACCAGTTGCTCGACGAGCCCGAATCCCTGCACCTGGCGTTGCAACCACAGATTCGGGGGACCGAGCCCATATGGGTCGCGGCGTGCGACCGGGCCTGGCTGCGCGGTGCGGTGCAGGCGTTGGAAGCGGCTGGACGTCCGGCCTCGCGCATCGTGCCGGAGTTCGCGCCCGAAGGCGACCCCGTTCTTTACGCGCTGGGCGAACCGCAACGGCCGATGCTGGTGCTCGCCGGCAGCCAGGGCGTGACGACGCTGCCCCTTTCGTCGCAGGTGTTGCCGCTGTTGCCGGCACGGCCCGAAGGCACGCCTTGCGTGGCGGAGCCCGCGGTGGCGGCGCTCGCGGAGCAGGTGCTGCAGCGCCAGCCGGTGCTGCAGCAGGCGCCCCAGCGCTGGCTGCACTCAGCGCAGTCCGCGTGGGACCTGGCGCAATTCGAATTCTCCAGCTCGGGACGGGCCCGGGCCATGAAGAGACTGGGCACGGCCTGGTCCGACCTGCTAGTGGCGCCGCAATGGCGGCCGGCCCGCTGGGGCGTCCTGCTGCTGGTAGCCATCAACCTGCTGGGCCTGAATGCCTGGGCCTGGCGCGAACGATCGGCACTGGAGGCAAAGCGCGAGGCCGCCCGGCGCACCCTGACGCAGACCTTTCCGCAAGTGAAGGTGGTGGTCGATGCGCCGGTTCAAATGGCAAGGGAGGTGGCTGCGCTGCGCCAGCAGACCGGAACCACGACCGGCCGCGACCTGGAAGCGATGCTCGGCGCGCTGGCGACCGCGTCACCGCCCGAGCGGCCCGTTGGCGCGATCGACTTCTCGGGCGGTGAGTTGCGGGTCAAGGGGCTGGCGCCCACGCCCGAGATTGCCGCCACCTTGAAGAGCCAGGGCTATTCGGCCCTGGCGCAAGGCGACACCCTGGTTCTCACGCAGGAGGGCACGCCATGAGCGCCGCCTCGATCCTCAAAGCGCGCTGGGAAGGCCTGGACTCGCGCGAAAAAGTCTGGGTGGCGGCCGCGATTGCGCTGGCGGCAGCCGCGCTCGTCTGGCTGATCGCGCTGGCGCCCGCCCTGGCCACGTTGCGCGGCGCCGAGCAACAACACCGCGCACTGGACGCACAACTGCAGCAAATGCTCAACCTGCAGGCGCAGGCCCAGGCACTGCAGGCCCAGCCGAAGCAGAACCGCGAGGAAGCGCTGCGCCTGCTCGAACTTTCCGTGCGCGAGCGCCTGGGCACCACGGCGCGCTCCCTTATTTCCGGCGATCGGGTGACCGTCACGCTTTCGGGCACCGCACCGCTGGCGCTGGCCCAGTGGCTTGCGCAGGCGCGGCTCAACGCACGCGCCCTGCCTAGCGAGGCCCACCTTTCCCGCAATTCGGGCGGCCTCTGGGAAGGCACCCTGGTGCTGACCCTGCCTTCGCGCTGATCGGAGCGCCCACGAGCCGTGGCACGCCCGACGCCCACCTATCGGCCTCGAGCCCCTTGGCGCTGGGCCCTTGCCGGCGCCTTGCCCGGACTGGTGTTGGCCGTGCTGCTGTTTGCTCCGGCCAGCTGGCTCACCGGGGCGATCGAGCGGGCGAGCGACGGCCGCATTTTGCTGAGCGAGCCGCGCGGCACGGTCTGGACCGGATCGGCCCAGCTGCTGTTGGCCGGCGGTGCGGGCAGCACGGATGCCGTGGCCCTTCCGAGCCGGCTCGATTGGCGTTTACGGCCGCGCTGGGACGGGCTCTCGGCGCAACTGCGTACGGCCTGCTGCACGACGCAACCGCTGGCGCTGCGGGTGCGCCCGCGTTGGGGTGGCGCGGAACTGACGCTCGCGGACGGCCGCTCCCAGTGGCCGGCCGGGCTGCTGGCGGGACTTGGCACGCCCTGGAATACTTTGCAGTTCGACGGCGACTTGCTGCTGGACACACAGGGCCTTTCAGTAGAATGGGTACAAGGCCGGCTGGCCATTGCCGGGCGGGCCGAACTCACGGCGCAGCGACTGTCGTCGCGCCTGTCAACATTGAGGCCCATGGGCAACTACCGTATCACCGTCCTCGGGGGCAGCACGCCAGCCTTGCAACTGGAGACACTGCAAGGAAGCCTGCAGCTGAGCGGCAGCGGCCGATGGGTGGGCTCTCGCCTGCACTTCTCGGGCACGGCCAGCGCTGCGCCCGACGCCGAAGCCGCCCTGTCGAACCTGCTGAACATCATCGGCCGGCGCAGCGGCGCCCGCTCCATCATCACCATAGGCTGATATGAATCAACGACTGGCTGTTTTATTCCTCGTCTGCGCACTTGCGGCAGGCGCACCCGGCGTTACCCATGCGCAGCGATCGAACGAGCCGGTCACCCTCAATTTCGTCAACGCCGAGATCGACGCGGTGGCCCGCACCATGGCGGCGATCATCGGGCGCAACATCGTTGTCGACCCGCGCGTCAAGGGCACGATCAACCTGAGCACCGAACGCCCGGTACCACCGACGGTTGCGTACAACCAGTTCCTGGCGACCCTGCGGCTGTCCGGGTTCACGGTGGTGGATGCCGCCGGGCTGCTCAAGGTGGTACCCGAGGCCGACGCCAAGCTGCAAGGCGGCGCGGTATCGGTAGGCCCCCCCGTGGCCGGCAACCAGATCGTGACGCAGATTTTCCGGCTGAACTACGAGCCGGCGGCCAACCTGGTGCCGATCCTGCGCCCGCTGATCAGCCCGAACAACACCATCAATGTCAATCCCGGCAACAACTCGCTGGTGATCACCGACTACGCCGATAACCTGCAACGGCTCGGCCGGATCATTGCCGCGCTCGACGTTTCCAATGCGACCGACGTGGAAGTCATTCCGCTGCGCTACGCGCTCGCCCCCGACTTGGCTCCCGTGGTCCAGCGCCTGGCCGAAACCGGCGGCGGTGCCGGCGCAGCCCCGGGCCAGCAGGGCCAGATCGACAGCTCGTTTCGCACGACGGTGATCGCCGAGACGCGCAGCAACAGCCTGCTGGTGCGCGCCGCCAATCCGGCCCGGTTGAACCTGGTGCGCACGCTGGTGCAAAGGCTTGATCAGCCCGGGCTGCAAAGCGAGACCGGCAACATCTATGTGGTCTATCTGAAGAACGCCGATGCTGCCAGGCTGGCGGTCACGCTGCGCGCTGCGCTGGCCGCCACGGGCGCGGCGGGAGGCGCGGGAGGGGCGGGCGGCTCGCCTGCACCCGCCACTGCCGCGGCCGTGCCCGGCGCCACCGCGGCGACCGCGCCGACCCAACCCTCGGCCCAGCCTTCGACCGGTGGCCAGATCCAGGCCGACCCGGCTACCAACTCGCTCATCATCACCGCCGCCGAGCCGCAGTACCGCCAGTTGCGCGCGGTGATTGACCGGCTCGATTCGCGCCGCGCTCAGGTCTACGTCGAAGGCCTTGTCGCAACAGTGAATGACAACATCAGCGCGGAGTTCGGCATTCAATGGCAAGGACCCCTCAACAGCACTAGCAGCGGCACCGTGGGTCTGCTGGGCACCAACTTCACTGTCGGCACCACGGGTATCGTCAATCTCGCGACCGCACCTTCCGCCGCCGCAGTGCCTTCCGGCATCAATTTCGGCACCATCAGCAAGATCGCCGGCAAGAGCGTGCTGACCTCGCTGGCGCACTTCCTGGAAAGCACGGGCGGGGGCAACGTGCTGTCCACACCGAACCTGCTGACACTGGACAACGAAGAAGCCAAGATCGTAGTCGGGCAGAACGTGCCGTTCGTCACGGGCCAGTTCACCAACGCGAACACCGGCACCAGCGGCACCGTCAATCCGTTCCAGACCATCGAACGCAAGGACGTGGGCCTGACGCTGCGCGTGAAGCCGCAGATCAGCGAGAACGGCACGGTGAAGCTACAGATCTTCCAAGAGGTCTCGAGCGTGGATGCGTCGACGAAGAATGACGCCGCGGGACTCACCACGAACAAGAGTTCGATCGAGTCGAGCGTACTCGTCGATGACGGCGCGATCGTCGTGCTCGGCGGGCTGCTGCAAGACACCTTCTCCGACAGCCAGCAAAAGGTGCCGGTGCTGGGCGATGTGCCGGTGTTGGGTAACCTTTTCAAGAGCCAGCAGCGCAGCCGCGTGAAGACCAATCTGATGGTGTTCCTGCGTCCGGTGGTGGTGCGCGATGCAGCGCAAAGCGACGTGCTGTCGCTTGACCGCTACGACCTCATGCGCAGCGCGGAGCAGGCCGCGCAGCCGACTTCCAGCTTCGTGGTCCCGGTCAACGCCGGCCCGGTGATGCCGGCGGCGTTGCGGCCCCAGCAGCCCGCCGCGGTTCCCGCCGCCGTACCCGGGACGTCGGCAGTGCCCGCGCCTGTACCGGCACCGGCGGCCGTGCCGGCACCGCTGGGGCGATAGCGGGCGATGCGTTACCCGCTGCCCTACGGATTCGCGCGCGGCAACCAGGTCCTGCTCGAAGACGACGGCCAGGACCTGACGCTGTGGTACGCCCCCGCGCCGGCAACCCAGGCGCTGGGCGAGGTGGTGCGCAAATACGGCGTGCGCTCGCTCCAGCTGCTCGATCCGGCGGCGCTGGCCCAACGCATCAGCGCGGCCTATGCACAGGGCGAATCGAGCGCCGCCACAGTGGTCAGCGAAGTGCAAAACGACGCCGACCTCTCGCGCATGATGCAGGAACTGCCGGCCGTGGAAGACTTGCTGGAAACCAGCGACGACGCGCCGATCATCCGGATGCTCAACGCGCTGCTCACGCAGGCCGCGCGGGATGGAGCCAGCGACATCCACATCGAGCCGTACGAGCGTCACTCCAGCGTCCGCTTCCGAGTCGACGGCACGCTGCGCGAAGTGGTCCAGCCGAACCGGGCGCTGCACGCGGCACTGATCTCGCGGCTGAAGATCATGGCCGAACTCGATATCGCGGAAAAGCGCTTGCCGCAGGACGGGCGTATCAGCTTGCGCATCGGCACCCGCGCGGTGGACGTGCGCGTTTCGACGCTGCCCAGCGCCCATGGCGAGCGCGCCGTGCTGCGTTTGCTGGACAAGAGCGAGAGCAAACTGAGCCTCGAATCGGTGGGCATGACCGGCGGGACGTTGAGCCGGTTCCTCGAGCTGATCACGCAGCCGCACGGCCTGATTCTGGTGACCGGCCCTACCGGCTCGGGCAAGACCACGACGCTGTATGCGGCGCTGCAACGGCTCGATGCGGGCAGCAGCAACATCATGACGGTGGAAGACCCGATCGAGTACGAGCTGCCGGGCATCGGCCAGACCCAGGTCAACGCCAAGATCGACCTGGATTTCGCCAAGGCCTTGCGCGCGATCCTGCGGCAGGACCCCGACATCATCATGATCGGCGAAATTCGCGACTACGAAACCGCGCAGATCGCGATCCAGGCATCGCTCACCGGCCACCTGGTGCTAGCCACGCTGCACACGAATGACGCGGCCAGCGCGGTGAACCGGCTGATCGACATGGGAGTCGAACCCTTCCTGCTCAGCTCGTCGCTGCTCGGCGTGTTGGCGCAACGCCTGGTGCGCAAGCTGTGCACATACTGCCGCGGCCCCGGCTGTGCGGAGTGCGGGCAGACCGGCTACCAGGGGCGCACCGGGATCTTCGAGCTCATGGTGGCCAACGACAACATCCGCGCGCAAATCCACAATCGCGCCGCCGAGGCCGATATCCGGGGCGCCGCGCTGAAGGCCGGCATGACACTGATGCGCGATGACGGCGAGCGGCTCGTGCGCGAGGGCATCACCTCGCGCGAAGAGCTGGTGCGGGTCACACGCGAATAGCCGTTGAAGCGGCAAGTCCGGATCAGGCCCGTTCAGGCATTCCGGGTTTTCCAGGCAGTTCGATCGGCACGTGCCGTCGACCGGGGTCCTCATCCGAGGGCGGCGCTTTCGGCTTCGGGTCGCCGGGCTGCGGATCCGGGTTGTTGACGGGCGGCACCGGTTCGGGCGACGGAACGTCGGGGTCCATGTTGCTCAGCCTCTCTTGCTGTTTCCCACAAATTGTCGGCGCCGCCGCAAGGCGCGCGCTCGGCGAAGGCGCCGAGTTTCCGTCAGTCGATTTCCTACGCGTATGCCAGTCCAACAAAAAAGGGCGGCACGTGAAAACGTGCCGCCCTCGTGACTTGTGGAACCGGCCCCAACGGAAACCGTCAGGGCCGAGTTCTACATCGCTTACCGGATGGTGTAGACCGCGTTGCCCTTGAGCACCGTAGCGGTTCCGCCCAGGCTCGACTTGATCGTGATCGTATCCGGTGCGACGAAGACACCAGGCGTGCCGCCAGTCGTATCCAGAATGATGTTGGTCGTGAAGCCAACCCAGCAAGGCGTCGCTCCGCACACCGGCGTCAGCGTACCGGGCACGTCGGCCGGCGTCAGCAGCAACGGGATGGTCACCGGCGCCGAGAGGGTACCGTTGGCAAGCGTGGCTGTCATCGTCGCGTTCATCGTCATGCCGGCCGGTGGCGCCACGGTGGCGTTGGAGGTGGCAATCAGGTTGAACTTGCCAAACTCAGCCGGCGCACCCACTCGGCTCACGATCCCACGCCACGTTGCGCTGGTAATCGCAACCGCGTCGGGCAGCGGGAACGGGTTCAACGAGATCGTCACCGATTGCGTGGTCGTCAAGCCAGTGGCCACGTCCGTCTCCGTCACGAGGAAGACCATATTGACCTTGGCCGCAACGATCGGAGCCGCAAAGACCGCCGTTCCCGTCTGGTTACCCGCTGCAGCGGTACCGCTGAACGTAGACGGGATCGTTTGGCCAAGCGGAACGGGCAGGAGGTTCACAAACACCGCCGGTCCAGAGGTCTGCTTGAAGCTGAACGTCACCGTTCCGCCCTGCGGGTTGGTGGTGCCAGTGGCCGAAATCGTCACCAGCGAGGCGCCAGTTACTGACCCGGGCGCAGACGTCCTGGTGATGTTTGGCGCCTTGCCGCCGCCTACCGGCACCGACACCGACACGGTGGCCGTCGTGGCCGGCGTTATGCCGTTGGAAACCGTCGTGGTAAAGACCACCGGGCCGGTCTTGGCGCCCGGCGACACAACCATCGTGGCCGTGACATTGGCGCTGCTCGCATTGGGCAGGCAGATGCCGCAGGACATGGTCACCGACACTCCCGCCGGCAGCGTGCCCACCGTCCATCCGTACGACATCGTCACTGGCGGCGTGTTCGGGTCGGTCGCGGCAACGGCGAGCGCTACCACCGTGGTCTTGCCAAGCGGTGCGATATTCGGCGTAGCCGTCACGGAATTGATGACCGCGGGCAGCTTCGCCGGCGGTGGCGTCACCACGGTACCGGCACCAGCACCCACAGCGGCCACACTCGGACACAGGGTCGAGTGGAACACCGGGTCGGCCATCGGCAGCGCCCATGGCGCCGGAACGAGTTGCCCGACCGTGGGCGATGGCGTACCGGGGCCGTCCAGCGGACCGGAACCGCAGAACAGGAAGGGCAGATCCTGGAAGTTGGCCGGAATGATGGGCCCGCCAAAGGCCAGGTTCTCGCCAAAGATGAACCCGAAGTTCGGCAGGGTGTACTGGCCCTGGACCAGGCCGTTCTGGGTAAGGACTTTCGGGACCACCACGGCGCCCGGGTCGGCAATCGTCGGCGGAGTGATCATGCAGCGTGTCTGCAGTTGGGCGCTGGGGGGCGTCGTCTGGCAGTTGGTGCGGCTCACGGCCTGGTAGTTGCGCTGCGGTTCGCCGAACACGCCCAGGTTGTTCACCGGCGAGCGGAAACGTCCCAGCGGCACGCAGCACGGGTCAAACGTGCCTTGGAAGTAGGCCGTTTGCGCGCCTGTCTGCGGATCCTGGTGCAATGAATAGAAGTCGACCAACTCGGTCGGATCGGTGGAGAAACCAACCCAGAACACCTTGGTGGTGGACTCGACGGCAACCCCGCCCACGGTTCCGCCGCCGGTGCCCACACCGAGTGCTTCAATGAAGACATAGGACGGCGCAACGTGCGGCTGGGTGTAGATGCCCAGGTTGGCATCGATGGTGTGGGCCGAGATATACGGTCCCTTGGCATCGGCCTTCATGGTGCCGTGAAAGCCGATCGTATCGCCAATCACCAGGGGCGCGGACAGCGTCGGATCGGTGGCGTCGGCCTTGAGCGCATGGGCGCCGGGCATATCCATCACCCAGGTGGTGCAGTACGTGCCGGTGGGCTGCGCGCCAAAGGCCGGCAGCAGCGTGGCCGGGTCGAAGTTCTTGCAGTTCGGCGCGACCGGACGGTTGTAGATCGGGCACTTCGCATCGATCGTGGCTGGCAGCGGCAGTCCGGTGATCGGGTCAATGGTGACGGCGAACGGGTTGAAGGCCGGAACGCAGACCGGGTAGCCCAGCGCCGAGTGCATGGTCGGATTGTCGGTGTCGGCGGTATAGCGCGGGTCGTAGCCTGGCTCGATCACGTCGGCCGTACCGGGCACGGCGTTGGGCCCGCCATGCGCGATGCCGTAGCGGCCGATCGGGTCGTTAAAGCGAACGCGCGTAAACGACCCATCCGGGGCGGGGCACGGCGATCCGTGCGGCAGCGGTGTTCCGCCCACCTGCATCTCGCCGGTCGCGTAGTCGATGCAGCTGATGATGCCCTGGCCACCATTCAAGGACTGTTGCGAGATGAAGATCAGGCCGGCGATGTTCTGGCCATTGACGGTGTTGCCCTGAACATGAAACTCATGCGCGGGCAAGGCGGCGTTGTAGGTGTTGGGCTCACCGGGCACGGGAGTCCAGAGCATGTTCAGCAGTCCTGCCGTACCGTTGGCCATCGTGTCGCCCAGGGCCAAGCCGCTTTGCGTGCTGCCCGCAGGCATGATGTCCTTGGGTGCAAGCGCAAACAAGTCGGCCCAGCTCGTTGCAAAGGCGGGCATCTGCAGGATCGTGTTGCAAGGCACGATGATGAGCTGTCCGTTGATCTTGGCCGTGCCGCCCCACAAGCGCGGGTCAAGCGTCGGACACATGTTCGGATCGACCGTCGCCGTTTCGATGTACCCCGTCAAGTCGAACTGGGGGGGTATTCCCGGGGCCGGCGCGTTGGCCGGCGGCACCAGGACGCCTCCCGCCAAGCCACCATTTATTCGTCTGGCCATGGCCGGACTGGCAATGACAATAGAAATGACAACCAATAGGACGAAGAGCCAGCGCTGAAGCAGGCCCCCGTAGCCAATGTTTACTGCTCTAGCGCTATTCATGACTTTTCTCCTGAGAATAGTGATGCAATGAATTTCCCTACCTGCCAAACACGAAGGTCCGGCCGCTCTTTCGCATTGGCGATCGAACGCCGCAGACCCACGTGTCGCGGATACCCGCATGGGTATCTGGCAGGACGAGGGCGCAAGCAACGTGCCATGCATTTCAAGCACGCGGTAAATCAGTAGAAAGTATTGGTCAGGTTCCAGTCAGGTACGCAAATTGACACTTCTGTTTGCGACTTAACTCATTGTTTTGTAATCGACTTCTCGCCTCCAGCAGGCAGCCGGATCCACGAAAAATGGTGCGCGCGGCGAATCCCGAATCCGCTGAATCTTTGACGCGAACGCCTCCGGGGGGCCGAAAGTGGGGGATGAGGCGGGGAAGACTTTCCCCAAACCTGCGGGAAGGGTGTGGAAAATTCCCCACCTCGCTAGCCGAAACCGCGAAGGCTCTCGGCGCACGCCACGCCGACAGCCAACGAAGCCTTCTCTATGGCGCCGAGACGCCGGCGTGTGCGGCCAGAATCCGCATCATCAGCGTCGGCGGAGTCGTGTTGAAAAGAGACGCCGCATGGTGTTCCCACAGATTCGCCGCAACCTCCGGCCGTCCAGCGGCGACATTGCCGAGCATGCCGGCGCCGAGCAGAAAACGCCGGCGCAAAGAGGTGCTGTCCTCGTTCTGAGCGAACAGCGATGCGGTGGTATTCGCCATCCCGATTGCATCGCGCCGGCCGACCGCGCGCACCAGTTCCAGCCAATCCCGCCGGCCGGCGGCAAGGACGGAAACGCAAGGCATGGCCTCGATCTTCGGCCAGAGCGGCGCCAGTTCTTCAGGTCGCAGGAACGGCGCCAGCGACGTTCCGATTCGCATCAGTGCGAAGACCGAATCGCCGCCAGGCGGTTGACGGCAGTTGGCCAGTATTTCGTCGGCCTGCAGGCGGAAGCTTTCGCGCTGCTCCGCCGGCAGGGGAGCCGGTTCCACGCCCAAAAGACGATCGCGAAAATAGCCGGCAAAGCTGCTCGGGTGCGGCTTGATCAAGTGGGTGTTGGGCGCAACGACCGTGCGGGTCCAGTTCGCGTGATCTCCATTCAGCATTTCCACCACCGGCAAGGGTTCGATCGCAATGGACATCAAGCCTGCCGCGCGGTGGCCGATGAAACGCGTCCGGCTGGCGTTCTGGTCGAGCACGGGGTTGTAGTCGGAGTTGGTTGCAATCGGATAGGTCCGAAGCAGGGGCGCCAGCATTTTCTTCGTGGCCAGCCGCCGGACGGCGACATCCTGCGGCGAAAAGATGCCGACCCGATTGAGTTCAGCGACCAGCGCCGGCTTGGCCGGAAGAATGCCGGGGAGCTGCGGCAGGCGTTGCGCGTTGGTGGCGACAATCAAAATGTCGCCTGCATTGGCCGCATAGATCGCGTAGTCCGCGAAATTTTCGTCGAGCGACTTGATCACCGACATGACGAGCGGCTCGTCGATCTCGTACAGCTGCAGCCATTGCAGCATTACACCCTCTGGATTGAGATAGCTGCGCGCAAGCCGGTGAAACTCGCGGGAAAAGAGGCTGGAAACACCGCTAACCCAGGGGTTGGACGGTTCCGAGACGATGATGTCGTAGCGCCGTTGCCGGTTGGAGAAAAAGGTCTTGGCGTCCTCGATGGTGACGACGCTGCGCGGATCCTCGTACGCCAGGCGATTGCGCGGCGCGAATCCTCGAGCCGCCGCAACCATCTCAGCCTCGATCTCGATGGTGTCCACCCGCTCGACGTCGGGGTCGCTCAATAGGACCTGGGTCGTCAGCCCCGAGCCCATGCCGATGTTGGCTACGTTGCGTGCGTCGGGTTTGAGCAAGAGCGGCAATGCGCCGCTCAGTGCCATCGTGACTTCGTCGATCTGGTAACGCCCGGAGTTTCCCAGGTTGATCGACGCATCGTTCTTGCCGTTGGTGCGTATCTGGACGATGTGATCCGGAAGCTCCAGAAGAGAAATCGAGGCGGTCTTGCCGTCGCGCTGGAACAGCAACTTGGCGGTTTCGGGCGTCAGCATCCGGTTGGTCCCGCGAAAGACGCCCGAAGCCATGCGGTGGGCATCGAACCCGACGAAGCTTAGTGACAGTGCGACCGCCAGCAACGCGAGCCCGGTCGCGAACGCCGGTTGCCGCGGGCCGGTGCGTTTCAGGCAGCTGGCCAGCAAGGCCAGCCCGAGCAGCAGATCGACGCCGGCGCCGGCGATGATGAGATTCTTGAGTCCAAGCAAGGGCAGGCCAAGATGAACGGCGCAGAACACTCCGGCGATGGCGCCCAATGTATTGGCGCCATAGACCAGCCCGATGCTGCGCTCGCCCGCGCCGGCTCGAATCAGCGAGTAGGTAATCAGCGGCAGCGTCATGCCCGCGCACACGGCGGCGGGCAGCATGATTGCCGAAGCGATGCCGTGACTGGCGAGATTGAACGCGACATAGCCATCCTCCGTCTTTGGCAGCGTCGACATCAGGACCTGCATGAAATCGAAACTGGCGTTGTAAAGCGGCAGGGTCGCCAACGCGCACAGACCCATCACGACCTGCACCCATCCGAGATAGCCAACGGCCGACGGGATGCGGTCGATGCGGCGGCGCACCCATATGCCTCCGATCGCCAGTCCCAGGATGAAGGCCGAGAGCATCAGTTCGAACGCATGCGTCGAGCTGCCAAGCACCAGGCTGAGCATGCGGATCCAGCCGATCTCGTAGATGAACGACGACAGCCCGGTCAGGCCCGCAACAGCCAGCATCAACCCAAGGGACGGTATGGCTCCGCTCTGCTGACTCGCGGCAAAAGGATTCGGGAAAGCCGGTTCACGATCGCCACGAGCAAGCTGGCCGACAAGGCCCGCAAGCGCGAGGTTCAGTCCCCCCGCCACCGCCATCGTCCCGGGAAGACCGAGCAGCCGGATCAACCAGAAGCCGGACACCAGGACCCCGATCGCGCCGCCGATGCTGTTGGCGAAATAAAGCGTGGCGATGCGACGGCCGGGTTGCTCGGGAAAGCGCCGGATCAAGCCGCCGCTCATCAAAGGAAATGTCGTGCCGAGCAAGATCGACTGCGGCAGGATCAGCGCGGCGCCAATGCCCCACTTCACTGCAGTAATCGCCGCAGGGGAAGCCAGTGCGGGAACCAACTGTTCCAGGGTCAGGCCGATCGTGGCGACGAATACCGGGTGGAAGACCAGGGCCAGGACGCCGATGGCGCCTTCGACGATGGCATAGCCGATCAACAGGTTTTGCCAGCGTTGCGACCAGCGTCCGCATAACCACGCCCCCACCGCCATGCCGCCCATGAAAATGGCCAGCACCAGGCTTTGCGCATAGGCGGCATGGCCGAGGAAAAGCTTCAGATAGTGAGTCCAGATCGACTCGTAGATCAGCCCGGAGAATCCCGAGACGGCGAAAATCCAATAGAACTTGTGATCCCCGCCGATGAAGCGTTTGGCCGCGGGTTGCGGCACTGTCTTCGTCTCGTCTTTGCTCCGCCCTTTCGATGCCGATTGTTCCCGGGGATTTCTTGGCCCCGACAGCCGGTGTCTCGTGGAGTCTTGTTTGCGGCCCATAAAAATAAACGTCCTACTCGACGAAGCATACGGCCTTCAAGAAAACGGCTCGCAGTGCGAACAAGTGCAAACGTTGACCATAGTGTGGCGGCCCGGGTGTTCAGCCCTTCTTCTGGCACTCGCTCATGAACTTCTTGCGTTCCTCGCCTTTCATGCCCTTCGCTTCAACGTTGCACGCAGTCATTTTGATCTGTTGCGGCGTTTCAGGAAAGCACGGGTCGGGTGCTCGTGATCGACGGCCGTCGCAAAGCACGGGATAATGTCAGAGAGGCTATAGAAAAAGACGGCCTATGCGATCCCTTTCTTATTTCCGGCTTGTCGTTCTGCTAGTCCTTCCGATCGTGGCTGGCGTTCTTGTTGCAACACGGGACGGGGAGTCCGATTCTGCTTCTTCGAACCAAACAAGTGCTGTTCGCGCAGCGACGGACAACAATATTCGCGGCGTGTCCGAGGCTGAGAGATCCGGCGTGAGACCAAGGCAGGAGCCGGCAACCGATCCGCAGGTTCCTCCCGCGAGGGCACTCACGGCTGCCGGCGAAAAACCTGACTATCACGGCAAATTTGCTTCCGCCGTTGCGGCAGCCGAGCGGGGTGGAATGCTGAACCAAACAGCTGCACAGAGTGCCGACGCTCAGCAGGCGCGCGACCTCTTGAACAAGTTGGCGGAGGACCAAGCTCGGAAGGAGTCTTTCCAGATGTCAGTGATTTCCCCGTTTGGCAGTGCCCGGCAGGTCGATCAGGCTAAGTGAACTCACATCGTCCAGCTACCCGAGCATCCCGGAAGTGACCAACTTCCCGACGAGCCCACTCCCCCAGGGACAATGGTTCCGGTCCAAAAAGCCCCGCCTGCGGCGACGCCGGAAGCAGTGGAGAGAGTTCCAGTGGGACTGACTGCGCCGGAGAATCCACCTGAGTCATCTCCGCTGTAAGTTCCGGACACGTTGCCGTTGCCATCGATAGTCATGACAAAACTGCCACCCACAGAGCCGAACAAGGTACACGAACCGGACCAGTGTCCGTTGTACTGTCCTTGCAGCGGGTTCAAGCCGGACTGGGTCACGGCAACGTTGATACCGGCTACCTGCACGGCACCATTGCGAACCGCGGCGGTCGGATTCGGTTCCACGAAGAAATAGGCGGGGCCGACCCCGTTGCTGAGCGAGCCGACACGAACATTCACGATCCAGCCCGCGAGGCTCGCTACGGCCCAGGGCGGACTAGCCACTGTGCACGCGGCTTCGTTTTGCCTGACATTCACTGTCCCCGTGCCGCCGGCGTCTCCGAAGCTAAGCGTCGTCGGGGTCACCGAGTAGGTGCAGGGCGGGGCGCCGGCTCCCCCGCCCCCGCCCCCGCCCCCGCCCCCGCCGCCGCCACCACCACCGGATTTCCATCCGGTGATCGCAACCGCAAACGCATTCACATAGGCAATGGGCAGAATCGCGTTGCCGGTGAAGGGTCCCATCACATAAATCATGCAAGAGGAGTCGACAGCCAAGTAGTTGCCGCTTCCGGGGTAGAAGCGATATTCGTACTGCTGGTACTGGCCCGCGTCGGGCGTTCCGACAAACAAAGCTGGAAACTGGGCCTGCGCGAATGCAAACACATCCTGGTTAGCGACACCGGCAGCGCAGCCGGCTCCCGCGCCCCCGCCTGCGGACGTGAACGAAAAGTTGTCCAGGATCGGCAGATTCGTTCCGGCATAGTTGTACGAATTCCCGGTAAACACGATGTCCGCGATGCCAGCCGCGGCCAATGTGAAAGTCTTGCTCGGGAGGTCCTGGTAGGTGCTGATCAAGTCCTCGCCGACCGTTGCCAGCACCACGCCCGAAGAACTGTGGGCAGTGGCGGACCATGGGCCTTTCACCGTCCCGCTGGGAGAGTAAAGCGCGACATTCCCCACCCGCACGAAGCTGAAATTGCTGACGGGGCTGGCGAAACTGAGCTTGAAGGTATCGATCGGATTGATTCCCCCCACGTTCAACACGTTGGGAGATGACGGGACCGCCATCCATTGTGTCTGGCTCTGGTTCGTAATCCAGGCGGACTGGCCAGGAAGCATCCCAGACAGCGTGATGCCGTAGTTCGCCAGGTAGTTCGTCACAGCTTCGCCCGCGACGGATTTCCCGGGCGCGACCTGGACCGTATCGAAATTCATCGTGACCGTGGTCGCCGCCCCGGATGCAAGCGACAGAGAAAATCCGAATAGCGCGGCAAACGCTTTGCATGCGAGTTTCCCGCGAAAGTCCCTCATGTATGCCTCCGTCTCGCAAGTCGCAGGCTTGGCTCGATTCGCGGCCAAATAGACGCCTGCTGGTCTGCCTCTCCTCGTCGGCACTCGGAATTGGCGTGTCGTCCGCCGATGTAGTATTTCCGTACAGCTGAGCCGTAAAATTGATTTTGCGTCTCCGCAACTAAAAATGCAACATGCGCGACATTTGCGCCCGAGCCGCCCCAGCGCCTGCAGGCAGGAGCAAGTACGCTGCTTGCACCACCGGCTCCGTCAATCCCGTTCGGTATCCCGGCTTGTACTCGCGCTGCGTGTCCACATGACCCTCAGCGAGGTCTGACAGTCAGCGCAACTACCGTCTTCGAAACGCCAAATGAGCGCCGAATCGCAAAAACGCCTCCGAACCCTGACCGGTCGCGGAGGCGAAAGAATGGTGGCCTGGGGCTGAATCGAACAGCCGACACGCGGATTTTCAGTCCGCTGCTCTACCAACTGAGCTACCGGGCCAGAGCGGGCGATTATATCAGCCGCTGCGCTTTCCCCGAGACAGATCGACGCCCAGCTGCTTGAGTTTGCGATAGAGATGGGTGCGCTCCAGGCCCGTCTTTTCCGCCACGCGCGTCATCGATCCGCCTTCCTTGGCGAGATGAAATTCGAAATACGATTTCTCGAATTCGTCGCGCGCATCGCGCAGCGGTTTGTCGAGTTCGAACAGCTGCTGCGCCTGCGGCCCCATGTCGACTACCGCTGGAATCGTCTGGCCCCCGGTCATCGCCGCTTCCACTGTCAGTTCGACCACCGGCGGCGGTGCCGCACTGGCGGTGCCCAGCCGGCGCGGCCCGGGGCCGGCATTGCGCGCCAATCCCGTTTCCACCGCCTTGAGCAGCTTCTGCATGGTGATCGGCTTTTCCAGGAACGACTGCGCACCGATCTTGGTGGCCTCCACCGCGGTCTCGATGGTGGCGTGGCCGCTCATCATGATGACTGGCATGCTGAGCATGCCAGTGGTGGACCACTCCTTGAGCAGCGTCACGCCATCGGTGTCGGGCATCCAGATATCGAGCAGGACCAGATCCGGCCGGCTGCGGCCGCGTGCCGCTCGCGCTTGAGCAGCGTTTTCCGCCAGCTCGACGCTGTGTCCTTCGTCGTTGAGGATTTCCGAGAGCAGGTCGCGAATGCCAAGCTCGTCGTCGACGACCAATATGTTTGCCATTTTTTCCAGCACTTCCCCCGCGGCCGGGGAGGGTGTTGCTACGCCGCAACTGCGAATGATAGCGATACTTGGGCGCCCACGATCACGCCTTTTTCGACCCGGTTTTTCAGGTCGATCCGCGCGCCATGCTCATCCGCGATCTTTTTGACCACTGCCAGGCCCAGCCCGGTGCCCTTTGACTTCGTGGTGACGTAGGGCTCGAACGCCCGCTTGAGGATGTGTTCGGGAAAACCGTTGCCGGTGTCCTGCACGATCAACCGGGCGCGCCGCACCGTCGCGTTCCACTGGGTCTTTACCGTCACCTCGCGCAGCGCAGCGCCCTCAGTGGCGTCCTGCGCGTTTTGCAGCAGGTTGTGCAGCACCTGGCGCAACTGCTGCGCGTCGCCCATGATCTTGGGGAAACCGGCCTCCAGCTCCATCCGCACCGGCACATGGGCCGACATTTCGCCGCGTTCGCCGCCTTCGCGCGAATACAGCTGCAGCACGTCGCTCACCAGCGCGTTGAGGTCCACCGGCTTGAGCTGCGCCGCCGGCAGCCGCGCGTAGTCGCGAAACTCGTTCACCAGCCGCTTCATGGCATCGACCTGCTCCACGATAGTGCGCACCGACTTCGAGAGCATTGCCTGTTCGGTCTCGCCCACCTTGCCGGTCAGCTTCATCTCCAGGCGCTCGGCCGACAACTGGATCGGCGTCAACGGGTTCTTGATCTCATGGGCCAGGCGGCGAGCGACTTCGCCCCAGGCCTGGGCGCGCTGGGCCGACACGATCTCGGAGATGTCGTCGAATACCAGCAGCCGCGCCGCCTTGCCCGGAGCATCCGCGGGCATTTCCGCGCCGCGTGCGACCAGTGTGAGCGCGTTCTGCGGGGAGCCGGGCTGCGCGGTATTGAGTTCGAACGATTGCTGCCAGTGGTCCAGGCCATGCTGCTTGCGCTCGTTCATGTAGTCGTCGAACTGCTGCTGCACGGAGGCGCCGAAGTGCTCCAGCCCCTCGACGCTGGCCAGCGGCAGGCCCTCGTACACCGCCAGCGGCGTGCGCAGGATGCGCGTCGCGCCGGGGTTGGACGACTGGATGTTGCCCCTCTCGTCCAGCACGATCACGCCGGCCGTCAGGTTGTCCAGGATGGTCTGCAGGTTGGCACGGGCGGCGCTGACCTGGCCCATGCTCTTCTCGACGGCGGCGCGCGCATCCGCCAGCTGCTGCGTCATCTCGGCGAACGACCGGGTCAGTCCGCCGAGTTCGTCCTTGCCTTGCAGGGCCGGTTTCGGAGAGAGATCGCCGGCCGCCACCTCACGCACGCCGGCCGCGAGCAGCAGCAGCGGGCGGGCCAGCTGGTTGCCCAGGATGACGGCCAGCAACACGGCGCCGAACACCGCGAGAAAAAGACTCAGCGTGAGCGTGCCGATGTACATCCGGCGCAGTCCTTCGCGCCCCAGGGCGCGCTCCTGGTATTCGCGATTGGCCTCCTGTACTGCGATGGCATTGGCCACCAGCGTGGCCGGCAGGCTTTGGGTCACCTGCAGCACGCGCGGCTCGGCCAGCAGCCCCAGGCTGGGATGCGACACCACGGCCAGCGCCTTGATCCGCGCGTTGCTGGCGGCATTGGGCCCGAGCTCGTCGAGCCCCTCGATGATGGCCAGCGACCGCTGTGCCCGCACGTTGCGCAGCTGCTGGGGCGTGGGCCGCTCGGGATTGAGCTGAAACTGCGACTGGCCCGCGGTTGCGATCAATTGTCCGCTGCCGCTCCACAGGATCAGGTCGTTGGCAGGCAGCTGCTCGCGCAATCGCTCCAGCGCCAATGCGGCGGACGCGTCGGGCGTCGCCGCCAGTTGAGCCGCGGCCGCGCGCGTCTTGCTGGCCAGGTCATTGGCCAACGTGTCGAGCGTCACCCGCCCCAGGTTCAGGCCGGCATCCAGTGCGCCCTCCACCTTGACGTCGAACCAGCTTTCGATGGAACGCGAGACGAACTGGTAGGACACGACGTAAATGAGCACGCCGGGCAGGAAGCCGACCAGCGCGAAGATGGCGGCCAACTTGACGAGCAGCCGGCTGCCGAACTTGCCGCGGCGCACCCGCGACACCAGGCGCGTACCGACCCAGATCAGGACCAGCAGCAGCATCGCTGCCACGACGATGTTGATGATGAACAGGCGCCCGTAGTTGCGCTCGTACAGCTCGCGGTTGTTGGTGGCCTGGGTCAGCAGGAACAGCAAGACGATGCCGATGGCGACGATGACCGATGCGGCGACGGCCACCGCCCAGCGAAACGCGGCCGAACTGCGCAGCGGGAATCGCGACGGGTCGGGAGACGGCTGCGCGCTCATCGCGGGTTCTCGATGGCCAGGCGCTGATTGCGCAAGGCCGCGATGTTCCAGTCGGAATGGCCGAAGGCGCCGATCTGGAACGGTCGCGGCAGCTGCGACACATCCAGGCGGAACCGGAAGTCGACGTTGTAGCGCGCATCCGGGTCCACTTCGCCGGCTTCGGCGATCTTCCAGTGCGATATGTGCTGGACGGCGGCCATCGCTTCCTCACGCGTTTCAAAAGTCTGGCCCAGTGCCAGGCCCGAGTTGCCGATCGGTGTGGTCGAGACCACCAGGCGCCAGCGCCGCGTCAGCGGCTGGTAGGACAGGCGCAGGTGGCGCTGGGCCGCCGCCACCTGCTTGTCGTACCAGTACCAGCGGTCGCGAAACAGCGCGGCTTCGGCCACGAAGAACATCGGAATGCCCTTGCCGAGCGCGTCGTCGATGACCGCGGGCAGCTCGAAAGCGATGTTGGCCGACAATAGCACCCCTTCCTCGGTGCGCTCCAGCCGCAGCTGGTTGATTTCGGTAGCAGGCGGCTGAGCCAGGGCCGGCGCGGCAAGCGCCAGCAGGCAGGCAGCCAGGACGCCCAAGGCACACTCAAACGCTTTGCGCAGCAGACTTCCGCTCCGCGCGTTTTTCAAGCAACGCGAAATAAAAACCGTCGTGGTCACCTTCCAGATTGTCCGGGAGGCCATCGGCCTTTGCCCGCGTTTGGGGCATTAAATGGCCCGGCGCATCGCCCAAAACGGCTTCGCTGTGGTGTGCAAGAAACGTTTGCGCCTGCGCCTCGCCTTCGGCGCGAAACACCGAGCAGGTGCAGTAAAGCAGCTGCCCGCCGGGCTTGAGCAGCGGCCACAGTGTGGCCAGCAGGCGCGCTTGCACGGCCGCCAGCTGGCCAATGTCGCTTTCACGGCGCAACCAGCGCACGTCGGGATGGCGGCGCACGATTCCCGAGGCGGTGCAGGGTGCGTCCAGCAAAATGCCATCGAAAGCATTGCCATCCCACCATGCGGAAGGCTGACCGGCATCGGCGGCAATGACGCGGGCCTTCAGGCCGAGGCGCTGCAGCGTCTGATCGATGCGCTCGCAACGCACCGGATCGATGTCCAGCGCAACGACCTCGGCGTCCGCCAGTTCGAGCAGGTGCGCGGTCTTGCCGCCAGGCGCCGCGCAGGCATCGAGAATGCGCGGCGGCGCCGTCCGCTCCGAGCCTGGCCTGCCCTGAGCCTGACCCAATGTCGAAGCGGCCAGTGCCCCCACCAACAGCGGTGCGGCGAGTTGCGCAGCGGCATCCTGCACCGACACGATGCCTTCGGCGAAGCCCGGTACCTCATGCACCGGCCGCGGCCGCTCGAGCACCACACCATGCACGCCTGCCGGCGCCGCGGCGATGTTCGCAGCCGCCAGCTGCGACAGGTAGCGAGCCGGCGAGGACCTTCTGGCATTGACGCGCAAGGTCATCGGCGGCTGGCTGTTGCTGGACTCGAGAATGCGCTGCCAATGCTGCGGATGCTCTTTCTTCAGGCGCTCGATCCACCAGCGCGGGTGGTTCCACCAAGCGACCGGGTCGTGGTCGCTGGCGGCCACCATCGCATCGCGTTCCCGCAGAAAGCGGCGCAGGCAGGCGTTGAGGAAATTGGCCTGGCCTGCGGTTGCGGCGTTGCGCTTGGCGGCCTCCACGGCCTGATCGACCAGCGTGAAGGCGTCGTAGGGCGCGTCGGCATCGCGCCAGCACAGGGCTAACGCCGTGCAAAGCAGTGCGGCAGCGTGCGGCGGCGGCGCGCGGCGTGCGAGCACTCCGCGCAGACTTTCAGCGCGGCCCAGGTAGCGCAAAGCCTGGAAGGCCAGGGCCTGCGCACCGGGCCGCAATTGACCTTCGACCTTCTGAAGCGCGGTGGTAGCCGATTGCCCGGCGCGCACGGCCGCGACGATTTCGGCGGCCGCCTGGAGCAGCCGCCACAGCGGTGCTGAGCTGGCGCGGCCATCCGCTTGGAGATGACCAGTGACCGCGGCGGCCATCGGGACTGCGGCCCTATTGCACGGTGGCGTGCGCCACGTGGCGCACGCCACGCCCCGGCCTGAAGCCGAACAGGTAGGCAAGCAGCACGGCGGGGAACTGGGCGATCGCTTCGTTGTACCGCGCCACCGCGCGGTCGAACTGGTCGATGGCCGCGTAGGTCTGAATGGCCAACAGCGCACGTCTCGTGGTCACGCTCTCGGGTAGCCGTGGGCCGGCCAGGTCATGCGCGTCATCGCGCTCGGCCCGTTCCCAGGCCATCGCCAGCACATCCTGGGCCGCGCTCAAGGCGTCGATCCCGTCCGGCTCGAGCGGGCGGGCGCGCGCCACGGCGAGCGACGCGGCGAATTGCGCCGCCGCCCCGTGCAGCCCGGCCCAGAACGACACGCCGTGCTCGAGCCCGGCAGGTTGGGTAGCGTCAACGGGCGGCAGGCACTCGCGCACCAGCGTGACCTGCTTGGCCATCTCGGCCTCGAGCGCGGCGAATGCCGTATTGGCTTCACCGCGCAAACGCACCAGACGGTTATAGGCGCCGACGATCCAGAACAGCAGGACGGCGGCAATGGCGCCGAGAACGACGGGAGATGGCATGGACCGCAACCTCACAAAAGAAAAAGCGCCTCGACCCTTGAGGGGGCCGAGGCGCCAGTTTAAGGTCAAACGGCCGTGCTACTCGGTGGCTGCGCCTTCACTGGCTTCCGGTGCCGTGGCTGCTTCGGTGGCGCTGGCGAGTTCCGCTGCTTCGGACTCCGCAATGGCGCGGCGCTCGGCCTCGTCCATCTGGTCCTTGGCCTTGCGGGCCTGGTGGTACGCCATGCCCGTGCCCGCAGGAATGAGCCGACCGACGATGACATTTTCCTTCAAGCCGCGCAGTTCGTCGCGCTTGCCCATGATCGCCGCCTCGGTCAGCACCCGCGTGGTTTCCTGGAAGGACGCCGCGGAGATGAACGAGTCGGTCGACAGCGAGGCCTTGGTGATACCCAGCAGCAGGTTGCTGTAGGTCGCCGGTATCTTGCCTTCCGTGCGCAGCGCGTCGTTGGTGTCCAGGATTTCCGAGCGCTCCACCTGTTCGCCCGAGATGTAGCTGGCCTCGCCCGGGTTCTCTACCACGACCCGTCGCAGCATCTGGCGAACGATCACCTCGATGTGCTTGTCGTTGATCTTCACACCCTGCAGACGATAGACGTCCTGGACCTCGTCGACGATGTAGCGCGCCAGCTCTTCGGCGCCCAGCAGCCGCAGGATGTCCTGCGGGTCGGCCGGGCCGTCGACCACGGATTCGCCCTTGTTGACCACCTGGCCTTCGTGCACCAGGATGTTCTTCTCCTTGGGCACCAGCTCTTCCCAGAC
>DATNCB010000258.1:0-1655 GCA_035571715.1 Ramlibacter sp. | reverse complement strand
GAGTCTCCCTGCTTGCGCGTCCGCAGGCTGCCCGGGCGCGCGAACTGCCGTCAGCAGAAACACACGGTGCCCGCGCTCGGCCAGCGCCTGCGCGCTGGAAAGTGCCACTTGTGCCACGCCGCCGTTGACGTGGGCGAAGTCATTGACAACCACGATGTTCATGCGGGCGTGAGCTCCCGGTAGAGCTCGTCCAGTTCTTGAACGACGCGCTGGATCTGGAATGATTCGAGGTAACGGCGACGCGCGTTGATGCTCATGAGGCGTAGTGTTGCCGCATCCAGGCTGGCCAGCACAGCCGCGAGCTGCAAGGGCGAATCGACCTCGATGAGCCTTCCAGTGACACCATCCTCCACCGCCTCGGGTATGCCACCGACACGTGTGGCGATGACGGGCAGCCCTGCCCGCATGGCCTCGACGGCTACCAGACCGAACGCCTCCCAGCGGGAGGGGACCACGAGAACATCCGCCGCGGCGTAGAGACTGGTGATCTGGGCCCGCGTGCGCCATCCCAGTACCCGTGCATTGGCCGGCGGCAGCGCCGGCGCAGCGTCGCCCACGACCGGCGATCCGACGACGACACCGAACACGAAGTCACCGAGCTCGCGCAGGGCGTCGTAGAAAACATCGATGCCTTTCTGGCGGTCGAGCCTGCCGACGAACAGCAGCCGCAGTCGACCCGCGGGCCACTCCCGCGCGGCGTCATTCAGGCCGGATGCGTCCGTGATGACATCCGACACACCGTTCAGGACGACCGCCAGCAAGCTCGACGCGATGCCGTTCGCCTGCGCTTGGCCGGCTTCGAAGCGCGAGACGCAGATGATCGCGTCACACAGGCGCGCCAGCACGCGCTCGACCAATACGATCGCGCGGGTCTGCAGGCCTCCAACTCCGCGGTCGAACGCCCATCCGTGCGCGCAATACACGACGCGGGGCCTGTTGGGCAGGAGGGCCAGCAACGGCCTCATGGCCATCCCGGCAAAGGTGGAGTGGAGGTGCACTACGGTCGGGTGCCACAGCCACACCTGGCGCATCGCTTGCCACACCATGCGCGACGAGCTGACGATTCGTCCATTGCCGCTACCGTGAAACGGCACCAGCCAATGCGCCTTCAAATCCGGAAACAGGCGGGCGTGCACTTCGGGCAGCACGACGCGAACTGCGTCTTCACCGTATAGCTGGGCGTGACGGGGGATGATTTCCTCCAGGTAACTGCCCACGCCACCCTGAGCGGTCTGTGTCACATGGAGCACCTTCAACGGCGCCCGGATGCGCTCGGAGCTCACTGGAGTTCGTCCATCTTCAGCGCAGCGCCGGCAGGAACGTCGATAACATGCACGCTTCTCGGCGCCAGGAGGACGGTGGCGGACCGTCCCTGCGGCTCGATTCGCATGTCCGCCGCAGGCAGCCCGCACAACGCGGGAGATGCGAAAGACGAGGCAGTGCCTGTCGAGCTCTCGAGCCTGACCGAAACCGTGCGCTGGACCTCGCCCCGGGTCCAGAGCAGCCACCGGTCGGTACTGCCATTGTGGAAACCGGCTGTGCCGACCGCATTTCCGCGGAAGAAGGCGAACGGCCTTTCCGCCACCTTCGCGCCGAGTTCACGAAGAGCGCAGCCCGCCGGCTTTTCCGTTCCGTCCCGGCGCAGGAGCCCGAAT
>DATNCB010000257.1:0-8598 GCA_035571715.1 Ramlibacter sp. | reverse complement strand
ACCCATGAATTCATCAAGATGGGGCGTGCCATCCCCGAAGCGCGGCAGGCCCATGCCGACGCGGCGCGCGCCCTGTCACGAGCCCTCAACCCATGAAACGACAAGACTTCCGTTTTTTTCATCGCCTGCGGGTGCGCTGGGCCGAAGTGGACATGCAAAAGATCGTGTTCAACGCCCATTACCTGATGTACGTCGACACGGCAGTGGCTGAATACTGGCGGGTACTGGCCCTGCCGTACGACGAGGCGATGCGGCTGCTCGGCGGCGACCTCTATGTCAAGAAAGCCACCGTCGAGTTTCATGCGTCCGCGCGCATGGATGACCGGCTCGACGTGGGGCTCAAGTGCGGCAGCATCGGAAATTCCTCGATGCCTTTCACGGCCGCTATTTTTCGCGGCGATGAACTGCTGATCAACTGCGAACTCGTCTACGTGTTTGCCGATCCTTCCAGCCAGACTTCCAGGCCGGTGCCGCCGCTGTTGCGGGAGATCCTCGTGGCTTACGAGGCGGGCGAACCCATGGTCCAGGTGAGGACCGGCAGCTGGGCCGAATTGGGCGATCACGCCAAGCAAATTCGCAGCGAGGTTTTCCTCGCCGAGCAGCAAATTCCCGCCGACATGGAGTGGGATGAAGGTGACGTAGTCGCGGTGCACGCGGTGGCCTACAACCGGCTGGAGCAGGCGGTGGCCACCGGGCGGCTGCTGCAACAGTGGCCGGGCGTGGCCAGGATCGGCCGCATGGCGGTGCATCGGGTCTTGCGTGGCTCGGGCATCGGGCGGCAGGTGCTGCTAGCCTTGTTGACCGCGGCGATTGCGCGAGGCGACCGCGAAGCCATGTTGCATGCGCAGTGCAGTGCGCAGGATTTCTACCTGGGCCTGGGCTTCCAGCCGCGCGGCGAACGGTTCGAGGAGGCGGGTATCGACCACATCGAGATGGTCCGTCACCTGGTCCCCGACTGACATGGCCAGGAAGAAGCGAAACCGCCAGGACAAGGAGACCGGGCTCCGGACTGACGTCGAGCGCCCGGCCGCTTCGCCTGCGCCGGGCGCTGGCGCAGCACAGGCTGCTGCTTTGCCGGCCAAGGGCGCCTTGCCGGCCGAAGCTGGCGGCGGCGGTGTGGCCATCATCTTCGCGCTGATGATGTTTCTCGCGCCGGCGCTCGGTGTACCGAACGAGCTGATGCTCCAGGACACGCTCAAGTCCATCGTCGTTGCTTTCGCCGTACTGGGTGCGGCCCTGCTCTTCTTCTGGCAGCAGCGCGGCCGTCGTGATGCGGTGCGCTGGCACGCCGTGATGTGGCTGCCCTTATTGCTGATGGCATACGCGATCGGCAGCCTCGTCTGGTCCCACACGTATCTGGCCAGCAGCGAAGTCATACGGTGGTTCGTCTTCAGCGTGCTCATGTGGCTGGGCGTGAACACGCTCTCGCGCGAGCGGATGCCGGTGCTGGCCTGGGGCGTGCACGCCGGCGCCGTGGTGGCAGCGCTCTGGGCAGCGTTGCAGTTCTGGGTGGACTTTCGTTTTTTCCCCCAGGGCCCGCATCCTGCGTCGACCTTCGTCAACCGCAACTTTTTCGCGGAATTCGCCGTCTGCACCTTGCCGTTCTCGGCCATGCTGCTGGCACGGGCGCGGCAAAGCGCGTACATCGCACTGCTGGCGGTCACCTCGGGCCTGGTCATCGTGGCGGTGCTGATGACGGGCACGCGAGGCGCGCTGATCGCCTTGTGGCTTGAGCTGCTGGTGGTCTTTCCCTTCGTCGCATGGCGCTGTCGCAGGCAACTGCCATTCGGCACCTGGAACCGGCGCACGCAGCTGGTGGCCGCCGGCGTGCTCGTTGGCACTGTGCTTGGACTGGGCCTGATCAACACCGGCGACGCAGCGATCTCCGCCGAAGGGCGGGGCCAGAACGCGCTGGAACGCGGCTTCAAACGCACCGGCTCGATATCGGCCGCAGATCCTTCGCTGGGTGTGCGGATGGTCATGTGGAAGGCGACCGGCACCATGATCCGGCAGCGGCCCTTGTCGGGCGTAGGGGCGGGCGCCTGGGAGAGCGAGATTCCGCTGTACCAGGCCGAGGGTTCGCAGCTGGAAACCGACTACTACGTGCACAACGAGTTTCTGCAACTGCTTGCCGAGTACGGCCTGGTGGGCTGGCTGTTCCTGATCGGGCTGGTTGCGTACCTCTTGGCTGCCGCCGCGCGGACACTGACCGGCAGGAGCGCGGAAGCGCAGGCCGAGGAGCCCTGGCGCGCCGTCTTGCTGTGCAGCCTGCTCACATTGATGATCGTGAGCAATGTCGGCTTTCCCTGGCGCATGGCTGCAACGGGCGCGCTGTTCGCGTTGTGCCTGGGAGGGTTGGCCGCATCGGATGCGCGCCTGGGTTTCGCGGGGCGGGCGGCTGCCGCCCGACTGGCCTGGCGGCCGTCGTTTTCGCGCGCACTGGCAGGATGCGTGGTCGCCGCGATTGCCCTGGCCGCCTACATCACGCAGCAGGCGGCCGAGTGCGAGCAGAAGATCGTCCAGGCAACCAAGATTGCCCTGACCATTTCCGCCTCGGGAGACCCCAACAACCCCAAGTGGAACGGGGGCAAGGCTGAAATGCTCAAGCTGATCAGGGAAGGCATAGCGATCAATCCGCACTACCGCAAGATCACGCCCATGGTGGCCGACGAGCTTGCCAGATGGGGCGACTGGAAAAACGCCATCTGGATCTGGGAGAGCGTCTTGTCGTCGCGGCCTCACGTGGTCGCCATCATGGCCAACGTGGCGCGTGGCTATGCCAGCCTGGGCCAGCCTGCCCAGGCGCTGGCCTACTTGCAGCGCGCCAAGGAACTGCAGCCCCGTGCCCCGTCCGTACGCTCGCTGGAAGTCATCCTCCTCAGCCGCAGCGGCCAGGACGCAAAGGCACTCGAGATGGCGCGCCAGGCCATCGCCGACAATCTGTATGACTATGACCTGGCCAACGCCAGCTTCTATCTCGCGTCACGCGCCGGCGACTACCAGCTGGCGGCCAAGGCGATCCAGTTGCGCATGGCCGCCTGGCCCGACAGCAGCGTGCAGGGCTACATGCAGCTGGGCGATATGTACGCGGACTCCGTCAAGGATCCGCAGCAGGCGATGGCCGCCTTCAAACAGGCGCTGGCACTGGCTCCGCAGTCCCAGCGTCAAGCGCTGATGGAACGCATCCCGCCCGCGTATCGCGCCAAGCTCGACTCCACCGGCGGGCCGCCGGCGCCGGCCGCAGCTCAGACATCGGCGACCAAGGGATAAGGCGGGGGTTGCAACGTCAGCTCGGGGCCTTCCGCTGCACCGGCGCTTAACCGGCCGCCTTGCGACGCCGAGATCAGGATCGACACGATTGCATCCCAGCCGCCGGCGGGCGCGGCGGCGGCTTGCGCAACAAGGCCACAGGCTTGGCCGGCATCCGACTCATGGAAAATTTCCTGGCCCGCCTGCAAGGCAGCCGGGCAGTGCGCCAGGTAAGCGCGCCGCTTGAGCGTCCCCCGGAACTGGCTGCGCGCCACCACCTCCTGGCCCGGATAGCAGCCCTTCTTGAAGTTGACGCCGCCGACCGATTCGTAGTTGAGCATTTGCGGCACGAAGGCTTCGACGATGGGTCCTGTGATCGTGGCGACGCCGCTACGCACCTCGCCCCACAACCAGCGCTCGCGGCTCAGTGCGGGTCCGGTCGGGGCAGTTTCTCCCGCGGGCGCCACCCAGAGACTGCGCGCTTGACCGTCGGCGGAATAAAGCCGGACCACGCTCGCATTGCCGATGTCGGTCTTGCTCCAGGGCTCTTGCAGATCGGCAGCGAGTTTCACGGCCGGCTCGCCCGCCAGGCCATACAGCTCGAACTCGGCCGTCGCGTCGCGCAGCTTGGCCTTGGCGCGTAACACGAACATGGACATGCGCTTCAGTGTGGGTGCGAGGATGTCCCGGCTCACGGCCAGCAGGATGTCCGTATGGCTGCGTTTGAATCCGACGAAGCTGGCCTGCATGCGTCCTTTGGCTGTGCAAAAGGCTGCCAGGCGCGCCTCGGACAGGCCCAGCAGCGCAAAGTCCTGCGTCAGCTGGTTTTGCAGGAAACTGGTCGCATCGTCGCCTTCCACCCTGATGATGCCCAGGTGGGACAGGAGCGATACGCCGTTCAGGAGTTGAGTCATCGAGCCCTCGTGCTATTGCTTGAACCCATTCTGCGCTGCGTTCAGTCCCTGAATTATCATCGTCTGTCCAATTTACTTCACGGCATAGGGGTAGCGATCCTTGCGGCGTTTCCTGTTGACGGTCTTCCTGCTGGTTTCGCTGGCCGTCCTCGGCGCGGGCGGGTGGGCCTTGTGGTGGGTCTACCAGCCACTGCGCCTGCCGGCACCCACGGTGGACCTGTCGATCGAGCCCGGAACCCTGCCACGCGGCGTCGCCCAGGCAGTGCAGGATGCCGGCGTCGACGTGAACCCTGAACTGCTTTACTTGTGGTTCCGCTTTTCCGGCCAGGACCGGCTGATCAAGGCAGGCAGTTACGAGCTGGAGGCCGGCATCACGCCGCATCGCCTGTTGGCCAAGCTCGCGCGCGGCGAAGAGAGCCTGCGCGCCGTGACGCTGGTCGAGGGCTGGAATTTCCGGCAGGTCCGGGCCGCGCTGGGCAACGAAGACGTGCTCAAGCCTGACACGCGCGGGTTGGCCGATGAGGCGCTGATGGATCTGCTGGGCCGGCCGGGCCAGCATCCCGAAGGCCGCTTTTTTCCCGATACCTACACCTATGCCAAGGGCAGCAGCGATGTCGCCGTGTTGAAGCGGGCGATGCGCGCGATGGACAAGCGTCTGGCGGCGGTCTGGGCGCAGCGTTCGCCCCAGGCAGCGGTCAAGACGCCGGACGAGGCGCTGATCCTGGCAAGCATCGTCGAAAAGGAAACCGGCAAGGCGGCGGATCGGCCCCTGGTCGCCGCAGTGTTCAATAACCGGCTGCGCGCGGGCATGCCGCTGCAAACCGACCCGACCGTTATTTATGGCCTCGGTCCATCCTTCAACGGCAACTTGAGGAAGAAAGATCTGCAGGCCGATACGCCATGGAATACCTACACCCGGCCCGGACTGCCGCCCACCCCGATCGCGATGCCGGGCAAGGCTTCGCTCCTGGCGGCGGTGCAGCCGGGGTCCACGGACGCGCTGTACTTCGTCTCGCGCGGCGACGGCAACAGCCACTTCAGCGCCAACCTGGATGAGCACAACCGCGCCGTCAACAAGTACCAGCGCGGGCAATGAGCGCAACGCAGAAACCATGACACCAGGCCTCTTCATCACGTTCGAAGGGATCGACGGCGCCGGCAAATCCAGTCACTTGCCGGCGCTGGCGCAGGAGTTTCGCGCGCAGGGCAGGGTGGTGACCGTCACGCGCGAGCCCGGCGGAACCCCGCTGGCCGAGCAGCTGCGAGCGCTCGTGCTGAACGCGCCCATGGACGCTCTGACCGAGGCGCTGCTGATGTTCGCGGCGCGGCGCGATCACCTGCTGCAGGTCATCGAACCGGCGCTGGAGCGGGGCGAGGTGGTGCTGTGCGATCGGTTCACGGATGCGACCTTCGCCTACCAGGGCCATGGGCGGGGCTTCGACCTGCAGATCCTGGCGGGGCTCGAGCGCTGGGCGCAGGCCGTTCCCGCACTGCCGGCCGGCACGCTGCGCCAGCCGCATCTGACGCTGTGGTTCGACCTGCCAGCCGAGATTGCGGCCACCCGGCTGGCCGGCGCGCGCGCGCCCGACAAGTTCGAATCGGAGCCGGTGGAGTTCTTCCGGCGTGTGGCCGCCGGTTACGCGGGCCGGCTGGCGGCGCAGCCATCACGCTTTGTCCGCATCGCCGCGGACCAGCCGCGCGATGCAGTGTGGAACGATGTGCTGGCCGCCGTGCGGCGTCCGGGTTGGCTCGCATGAAAGCACGTCCCGCCTGGATCACGGCGCAGCTTCGGCAATTGCTGGCCCAGCGCGGGCACGCCTGGCTATTGCAAGGTCCTTCCGGCCTCGGCCAATATGGCCTGGCCCTGGAACTGGCGCGCGCCTGGCTGTGCGACCAGCCCACGACTGACGGCGCTTGCGGGCAATGCGCGAGCTGCCACGCGATCGATGTTCGCGCGCACACGGATCTTTGCATGCTGATGCCCGAAACCGTCATGCTGGAACTGGCCTGGCCGCTGACCGAAAAAGCCCAGCAGGACATCGACGACAAGAAACGCAAGCCGAGCAAGGAAATCCGGGTCGAGGCCATGCGCGACGCCGTCGAATTCGCGCAGCGCACCAGCGGGCGAGGGCGCGGCAAAGTCGTGCTCGTGTATCCGGCCGAACGCATGAACCATGTGACGGCGAACACCTTGCTCAAGACGCTGGAAGAACCCGCCGGCGACCTGCGCTTCGTGCTCGCCAGCGAGGCGGCGCACCAGTTGCTGCCGACCATTCGCAGCCGCTGCCTGGGCCACACAATGGCTTGGCCGCGGGCAGACGCCGCCGTGGCCTGGCTGCAGGAGCAGGGAGTCAAACCGGCCGAGGCGGCGGCTTTGTTGCGCGCCGCGGGCGGGCGGCCTGACGACGCTCTGGCCTTTTTCCGATCCGGCCGCGACCCCAAAGTCTGGGCCGCCCTGCCCAAGGCGTTGGCTCGCGGAGACGCCGGCGCAGTCGCCGACTGGGCCCCGGCAGAGGCCGTCAGCGCATTGCAAAAGCTCTGCCACGACCTGCTGGCCGTCAAAGCGGGCGGGGTGCCCCGGTTCTTCCAGGCCGCGGATCTGCCCCCCGCCGCCTCCATAGCGGCACTGACCGGCTGGGCGCGGGATTTGGCCAGCACTGCGGGCACCGTCGAGCATCCGTTCAACGCGGGATTGATGATCGAAGCGCTTGTGAGCCAGGCCCGGTCGGCCCTAAACTCGAAGCTCTGACATGAGCACCGCCGCGCCCACCACCCCCCGCCCCAGCGTCATCCAGCTTGCGATCAAGGAGAAGGCCGCCTTGTACGCGGCTTATATTCCGCTGTTTGCGGACGGAGGCGTTTTCATCCCGACCACGCGCGATTACAAGCTTGGCGATGATGTTTACGTGCTGCTTTCCCTACCCGATGACCCGCAGCGCTATCCGGTCGCCGGCAAAGTGGCATGGGTGACGCCGGCGCGCGCAGCAGCCAACCGCACCCAGGGTGTCGGCGTGCGCTTCCCCGCGGACGAGAAAGCGCGGCTGCTGAAAGCCAAGATCGAAGAGATCCTGGGCGGCCACCTGGGCTCCGAGCGGCCCACGCAGACCATCTGAAGCGCTACAATTTTTGTAGCCCACTACGGCGCTGTGACGCGCCCAGCCATTGCATTGTCACCCCATGTTTGTCGATTCGCATTGTCACCTGACGTTCCCCGAACTGGCTTCACAAGTGCCTCAGATCAGGCAGGCCATGGCACAGGCGCAGGTGGACCGGGCGCTGTGCATCTGCACCACGCTCGAAGAGTTCGACGCGGTCCATGCGCTGGCGATGCAATACGACAATTTCTGGGCCACCGTAGGCGTGCACCCGGACAACGAGGACGTGGCCGAACCGAGCCTGGCGGATCTGGTAGAGCGGTCCGCCCGTCCGCGAGTCGTGGCCATCGGCGAGACCGGACTCGACTACTACCAGATGGATGAGCGCAAGGGGGGCCGGACCGTGGCCGACCTGGAGTGGCAGCGCGAGCGCTTCCGCACTCATATCCGCGCGGCCCGGCAGGTGGCACTGCCGCTCGTCATCCACACGCGGGCCGCCTCGTCAGACACCCTGGCCATCCTGAAGGAGGAGGGCGAGGACGGTTCCAACGGGTGTGCCGGCGGGGTATTTCATTGCTTCACCGAGTCCGCCGAGGTCGCCCGCGCCGCGCTGGATCGGGCTTTTTATGTCTCCTTCTCGGGCATCCTGACCTTCAAGAGTGCCCAGGACTTGCGCGATGTGGCGGCTTTCGTGCCGCTGGACCGGCTGCTGATCGAAACCGACAGCCCCTATCTCGCGCCCGTGCCGTATCGCGGCAAGACCAATAACCCTTCCTATGTGCCATTTGTGGCACGCCAGATCGCTGAGCTGCGCCGAATGCCTGTCGAAGAGGTGGCGCGCGTGACGAGCACCAATTTCGAGCGTCTGTTTCGCCGCATCCAATCATGAGAAATTGCTTTAGAAGTATGCTTTATCTAGCTGTTATTGCTGGATATTCTCTATCTCACGCAGGCTCGTACGAAGACTTTTTCATCGCCGTCAAGCAGGACGATCCGCAAGCGGTCAGGGCCTTGCTGAACCGGGGATTCGATCCCAACACGCTGGATCCGAAGCGCTTGCCCGGCTTGTACGTGGCACTGCGCGACTCTTCCCTGAAAGCCGCGCAGGCGTTGATCGACTGGCCCAAGACCAACGTTGAAATTCGCACGCCCGAGGACGAAAGCCCGCTGATGATGGCTTGCCTCAAAGGCCACGTCGAGATGGTCAAGAAGCTCATCAGCCGTGACGCTGACGTCAACAAGACCGGTTGGACGCCGCTGCATTACGCAGCCACCGGCGGGCATGTCGCGATCATCGAACTGCTGTTGGAGCAGCATGCTTATGTCGATGCCGAGTCGCC
>DATNCB010000256.1:0-1775 GCA_035571715.1 Ramlibacter sp. | reverse complement strand
GGGCGCCGGCAAGCTGAAGACGGTGGTGGCGCCGCTGATCGTGATCTTCGCGGTGACGCCGCTGATCGTGCTGCTGTCGCTGCTGGTCGTGGCCGCTCTCATGACGCCGGCGTTGACGCGCCTGGTGGCCGAGCGGCGCTTCGCTCAACTGGAGCGCAAGCACGGGGGGTCATTGGCAATGAGTATCGCGTGGTCGCTAGGATCCACGGTCCTCGCGCTGGTGGCGCTGGTGGTCTCGCTGCCCTTGTGGCTGGTGCCTCCGCTGATCCTGGTGCTGCCGCCGCTGATCTGGGGCTGGCTCACGTATCGCGTGATGGCCTTCGATGCGCTGTCCGACCATGCAAGCCGGCCGGAACGCCGCGAGGTGTTCCGCCGCCACCGGATGCGGCTGCTGGGGATCGGGGTGCTGACCGGTTACCTGGGCGCCGCACCGAGCATCCTGTGGGCTTCGGGCGCGTTGTTCGCGGCCGCATTCGTCATCCTGGTGCCGCTCGCGATCTGGATCTACACCCTGGTGTTCGCCTTTTCGTCCTTGTGGTTCGCGCACTATTGCCTCGCGGCACTGGCAGGGCTACGCGCCGAAGCGGCCGCGGCGATCGCTGCGACTCCAACGCCACCGCCATCGCCACTCGCAGCCCCGGACACGGTACCGTTAGCATTGGCGGATGACGCCAATTTCCCCCCAGCCTGAAGCGCGCGAATTCGGCCTGGTCATCGTCGGCGATGAAATCCTCTCCGGCAAACGCGCCGACAAGCACATGCCCAAAGCGATCGAGCTGCTGGCCGCGCGCGGACTGCAGCTGGCATGGGCCGAATACGTGGGCGACATCCCGCAGCGAATCACTGCCACTTTGCGGCGCGCGTTCGCCTCGGGCGATGTCGTGTTTTGCTGCGGCGGCATCGGCGCAACGCCGGACGACCACACCCGCCAGTGCGCGGGCGAGGCACTGGGCGTGCCGCTGGAGCTGCATCCGCAAGCGGAAGCATTGATTCGCGAGCGCATGCAGGACATCGCGCGCGAGCAGGGGACCGCGTATGAGCCCGATCGTCCCGACAACATCCACCGGCTGAACATGGGTGTGTTTCCCAAGGGCGCGCGGATCATTCCAAACCCCTACAACAAGATCGCCGGTTTTAGCGTCGGCCACGTGCATTTCGTGCCCGGATTCCCGGTGATGGCCTGGCCGATGATCGAGTGGGTGCTGGACGAACAGTATGGGCATCTGTTCCGCGCCAAACCCTACGCCGAAAAATCAGTCATCGTCTTCGGCTCGATGGAGGCCACGCTGACGCCCCTGATGGAGCAGATCGAGCGCGATCATCCCGGCGTGAAGGTGTTCAGCCTGCCCAGCGTCGATCACCCGGAATACGGGCGCCACATCGACCTGGGTGTCAAGGGCGATCCTGAGCGCATCGAACCGGCCTACGCGCAGCTGATAGCCGGCCTGAATGGTCTGGGCGTCCGCTTGGGCCCCGAGTTGGTGCGGTAAGAGACAGGCACCAAGGCGGTGCAGTTGCGGCGCCGCACCAGATGGGGGCATTGCTCATCCAAAAGAGCAAGGCTCCTGTAGGGAAAAGCGCTCAAGATCGGAGACAATCGCCGAGCTTCGCAGCGTGTTCCATGCACCAGCTTTGGCACAGAAACTGCATCCCAATTCACATCCCAAATTTTCAACAACCATCCAACCAGGAGATAGCTGATGGCAGCCAAGAGCGTCGCAGACGTGATGAAGATGGTGAAGGAAAACGAAGTCAAGTTCGTCGACTTCCGTTTC
>DATNCB010000255.1:0-2596 GCA_035571715.1 Ramlibacter sp. | reverse complement strand
GCGAACGCGAACAGCGCACCGGAGATGACGCCCGGTGCGATGACCGGCAGGGTGACCCGGAAGAAACTGACCACCGGATTGGCCCCCAGGCTGAGCGAGGCGCGCACCAGGTTGTGGTTGAAACCTTGCAGCGTGGCCAGCACCGTTGTCAGCACGAAGGGCGCGCCCAGCGCGGCATGCACGATGATCAGGCCCGTGTAGCTGTCCACCAGGCCGAGCGGCGCGAAGAACAGGTACGTGGCGACGCCGACCACGACGATGGGCACCACCATCGGCGCGATCAGCAGGCTCATCAGCGCGCCCTTGAAGGGGAAGTCGGTGCGCACCAGCCCCACCGCCGCCAGCGTGCCCAGCACGGTGGCAATCACGGTGGCGAGCGGTGCCACGATGAAACTGTTGCGCGCGGCGCGGATCCAGTCTTCCGAGGTGAACAGGTTCTGGTACCACCTCAGCGACCAGCCCGGGATCGGGTACACCAGGAACGAGGAGTCGGCGAACGACAGCGGCACGATCACGATGATGGGCACCAGCAGGAACGCCAGCACGCCCACGCAGCCGATGCGCAGCGCCCACCAGCCCAGCTTGTCGAGGAGCGTGGCGTATGCGGGGAAGGTAGGCAGGAGGGTGCGGATCACGTGCTTCACCCCAGGTTGAGTTCGGACTTCACGACGCGCCGGTAGATGGCGTACAGCACCAGTGTGGCGGCCAGCAGCAGCGCGCCGAGCGCAGCGGCCATGCCCCAGTTCACGTTGACATTGGTGTACTGCGCGACGTAGTACGACAGCATCTGATCGTCCGCCCCGCCCAGCAGCGCCGGCGTGACGTAATAGCCGATGGCCAGGATGAAAACGAGCAGGCCGCCGGCGCCGATGCCGGGATAGGTCTGCGGCACGTACACACGCAGGAACGCCGCGAGCGGCGAGCTCCCCAGCGACACCGCCGCGCGCAGGTAGGTCGGCGGCACACTCTTCATGACGCTGTACAGCGGCAGGATCATGAATGGCAGCAGGATGTGCGTCATCGCGATGATCACGCCGGTGCGGTTGAACAGCAGCGCGAGCGGCTGCTCGATGAGGCCCAGCCCCATCAGCGCGCGATTGACCAGGCCGGCCGACTGCAGCAGCACGATCCAGGCCGCGACGCGCACGAGGATCGATGTCCAGAACGGGACCAGCACCAGGATCATCAGCACGTTGGCGCGCCGTGCGGGCAGTGTGCTGAGCCAGTATGCGAGCGGGTACCCGAGCAGCAGGCACCAAAGGGTGACGACGGCGCTGATCCCGAACGTTCGCGCCAGGATGCTGCCGAACACGCGCTGATCGGCCGGCATGCGCTCGATTTCCCCGTGCGCATCGCGCCGCAGGTCAAGGGAGGCGAGCAGGTAGTCGCCGGTCCAGCGCGAGCCGTTCTTGGCGATGGCCTGCCAGTATTTGGTCTCGGTCCAGCGCTCGTCCAGTGCGATCAGCTTCGCCTGGACGGCGGCCGCGTCGACGGCGCCTTCGAGCGGCAGCGCGCGGTAGGTGTTCATCACCAGCGAACGCGCACCCGCAACTTCGGAATTAAGTCGGCGCGCCAGGGCGCCGGCATTGGAGGGATCCGGCAGCGCCCCGAGGTCGGCTGCGACGGCGGCGAACGCTTCGGGCGGCGGCACGTCGGTGCGGTTCCATTTCTGCAGCGCCACCACGGTGCGCGGCAGCGCGTTGGCCACCTCCGGGTTCTCGACCGCGCGCTTGAGCAGCGCGGCGATCGGGACCAGGAAAGTGAGCAGCAGGAAGGCGAGCAGCGGCAGCGTCAGCACGAACGCGCGCAGCCGCCGGCGCCGCTCGCCACGCGACAGCGAACGGCGCAGCGATCGCGGGTCGGCGATGCCGGGGAGAGTTGCGGTCGTCATGGCGTCGGCTTTTGTCATCCCGGGTGGACCCGGGATGACATTCACCAGTTACTGCGTGGCCCAGGACGCGAAGCGCTTCTCGAGTTCCTCGCCCTGGTCGGCCCAGAACTTCACGTTGAACTGCAGCGCGGTCTTCGCGTTGGCGGGCGCGGTCGGCAGGTTGGCCAGCGTGTCGCCGTCCAGCTTGGCCAGCGCCTTGTTGTTGGTCGGGCCGTACGCGATGTTCTTCGCGTATTCGGCTTGGGCTGCGGGCGTGCTGGCAAAGGCGATGAACTTCATTGCCGCGTCCTTGTTGGGCGTGCCCTTCGGGACGGTCCAGTAGTCCAGGTCGTAGATGCCGCCGGTCCAGGTGATCCTCAGGTTCTTGCCTTCGCGGTTGGCGGCATCGATGCGGCCGTTGTAGGCGGTGCTCATGACCACGTCCCCCGCCACCAGGAACTGGGGCGGCTGTGCGCCGGCTTCCCACCACTGGATGTTCGGCTTGAGTTCGGTCAGTTTCTTGAACGCGCGATCGGCGCCTTCCTTGGTGGCCAGCACCTTGTAGACGTCGCCCGGCTTCACGCCGTCGGCCATCAGCGCGAACTCGATGTTGTAGCGGGCGCCTTTGCGCATGCCGCGCTTGCCCGGGAATTTCTTCACGTCCCAGAAATCGGCCCAGGTGACCGGGGGCGTCTTGAGCTTGTCGCCGTTGTACGCCATCACGGT
>DATNCB010000254.1:0-14063 GCA_035571715.1 Ramlibacter sp. | reverse complement strand
CTTCGAGTTCTCGGCCACGCGGCTGGCCATGTGGAACACGTTCCTGCTGGGCTTGATGAGCGCGACCCTGGGTACGGCGATCGCACTGGTGGCGGCCTACATGGTGGCGCGCAGCACGGTGCGCGGCTCGCCGCTGCTGGGATTCCTGGCGACGGCACCGGTTGCCATCCCGGGGATCGTCCTGGGCGTGGGCGTGTTCCTGACCTATTCGCATCCGCAATTGATGCTGTATGGGACGATCTGGATCCTGCTGATCGCGTTCCTGACCATCGAAATGCCGGCCGGCTACCAGCAGATGTCCGCCGCCTTTCACGGCATCCATCCGGAACTGGAGGAGGCCAGCCGGATTCTGGGCGCAAGCCGCCTGGGCACGCTGCGGCGGATCACTGCGCCGCTGCTGCGCACCAGCGTCATCGCCACCTGGTGCTTCGTCTTCATCGGCACGATCCGGGAACTGTCGGCAACGATCATGCTGACGACGGCCAACACCAAGCTGGTCTCGGTGATCATCTACGACCTGAACGAAAGCGGCGACCTGGGTGCGATCTCGGTGCTCGGCCTGGTGCTGCTGGTGGTCTCCTTCGCCGTCGTCTACCTGGCCAACCGCGTTCCCGTGCTCGGCGGCCATCAACTGACGCCCTCCTGAATGAGCTTCCTCGAGCTGACCGGTCTGACCAAGCGCTACGGCTCGCTCGCGGTCGTCAAGGACATCACGCTCGCGATCGACAAGGGGCAGCTGGTGTGCCTGCTCGGCCCGTCCGGATGCGGCAAGACCACGACGCTGCGCCTGCTTGCCGGTTTTCTCGAACCCGATGGCGGCGAGATCCGGGTCGGCGGCCGCCGGATTTCCGCGCCCGGCGAAAGCGAGGCGCCGGAGCGGCGCAACATGTCGATGATCTTCCAGAGCTACGCGCTGTGGCCGCACATGACCGTGTTCGAAAACATCGCCTACGGGCTGCGGCTTCGCGGCCTGTCCGGCAGCGACATCCAGCGCCGCGCCGACACCATCCTGGCGGCCACGAAGCTCAGCGCACTGGCGCAACGCTATCCCGGCGCACTGTCAGGCGGGCAGCAGCAGCGAGTGTCGCTCGCGCGCGCGCTCGTCATCGAACCGGAAATCCTGCTGCTGGACGAGCCGCTGTCGAACCTGGACGCCAACCTGCGCGAAGAGATGCGCTTCGAAATCCGGCGCCTGCATGACAAGTACCGCTACACCACTGTGTACGTCACCCACGATCAGGCCGAAGCGATGACCACCGCGAACCTCATCGTCGTGATGAACCAGGGTGCGATCGAGCAGGCCGGCTCGCCCGAGGACATCTACCAGAGACCGCACACCGAATTCGTCGCCCGCTTCATCGGCGGCACGAACATCTTCAAAGGCCACTGGGACGGCACCGATACAGTCGATTGCGGACACGGCCTGGCGCTGCGCTGCGGGTCGGGCGAGTTCGCGCGCGAGGGCGAGACCGCGGTTTCGATCCGTCATCACGACATTCGGCTCGCGAGCACCGAGCCGGGCGCCGGGCAGGCCAACTGGATCAGCGGCACCGTCGCGCGCCAGGTCTATCTCGGCCCGCACCGGGACTACCTCGTCGCCCTCGCCGGCGGGCAAGCTGTGCGCGCCGTCGCGCCCGTCGACGTCTCGGTGAGGGAAGGACAGCCCGTCTGGCTGCACTTCCCGCCGCAACATTGCCGGTCGCTGGCCCGCTAGCGACCAGGACCAGGAACCCACCATCAATCATCGGAGCACGACATGAGCGCCATTTCGAAGCCGCCGACCGAGCACCTCACCCGCGAGGTGGCCCGGTTCATTTGCGATACCCCGTTCCTGGCGCTGCCGGACGACGTCGTGGCGCTGGGCAAGAAGTCGATTCTCGATGGCCTGGGGCTGGCGCTGTCGGGTGGGGCTACGCATTGCGGCGGACTGGTGCGGCAGCATTTCGCCGATCTCAACTTGGGCGCCGGCCCGGCAACCGTGATCGGGACGAACCTCAAGATCGCGCCGCGCTTTGCCGCCTTTGCCAATGGCGTGGCCATTCATGCCGACGACTATGACGACACGCAGCTCGCGGTCGCGGCCGACCGCGTTTATGGGCTGCTGACCCATCCCACGGCACCGGCCTTGCCGGCCGCCCTCGCCATGGCCCAGGCGACCGGCGCCAACGGCGGCGCCACCATGCTGGCCTATCACCTGGGGGTGGAGGTGGAGTGCAAGATCGCCGAGGCGATCAATCCGCGCCACTACCAGGCCGGCTTTCACACCACCGCGACCTGCGGCACTTTCGCGGCGGCGGCTGCGAGCGCGAGGTTGCTCGGGCTCGATGCGGAAGCGACGGCCCGCGCGCTGTCCATCGCCGGCAGCCAGTCGGCCGGCCTGCGCGAGAACTTCGGCACCATGACCAAGCCGTTTCACGCCGGACGCGCGTCCGAGAGCGGGTTGGCAGCCGCACAGTTCGCCTCCTATGGCTGGACCGCCACCGATCGCATCCTGGATGCGCCGCGCGGCTTTTTCAGCGCCGCGGGGGGCGGCTACGATCCCGCGGCTATCGCCGGCAAGCTCGGCGCGCCGTGGACCCTTGCCGATCCCGGCGTTTCGATCAAGCCGCATCCGTCGGGTTCGCTCACCCATCCCGGCATGACGGAGATGCTGAGCCTGATCCGCGCGAACGGCATCAAGGCCAAAGACGTGGTGCGCGTACGGGTGGGCACCAACCACAACATGCCCAACGCGTTGATCCATCACCGCCCCGTCAACGAACTGCAGGCCAAGTTTTCGATGGAGTTCTGCATGGCGATCCTGCTGCTGGAGGGCCGCGCCGGCCTGGGCGAATTCACCGACGAAGTCGTGCTGCGGCCCGACGTCAAGGCGATGATCGAGAAGATCGACTTCGGGGTGGACCAGGATGCCGAGGCCGCCGGTTACCACAAGATGACGACGATCATCGATATCCATCTGGCCGATGGGCGAACGATCTCCGGCCGGTCCGATTTCGGCAAGGGCAGCCCGGCCAATCCGATGAGCTACGAGGAAGTGGCCGACAAGTTCCGGGAAAACGCCGCCTATGCGAAGTTCCCCGCCGCGCAGGCTGAATCGGTGGTGGCGATGGTGCGCGACTTTGAAACGCTGCCTTCGCTGGACCGGCTGATGGCAGCGCTCACGCGCGCCGGTTGAAGCGCGATGGAACAGCAGGCGACAAGCCTTCCGGTACTCGGGCTCATGCTGGGCGACATGACCGGCATCGGCCCGGAGATCAGCGCCCGCGTGCTCGCTTCGGGCGTCATGAAATCGGTCGCCCGCATCGTCGTCGTCGGTGACGCACGCGTGCTGGAACTGGGCTGCCAGGATGCCAGGGTCAAGCCGGCTTGGCGCAACTATCCGGACGTAGCGGCGGTCGACTGGTCGCTGGACGACATCCCGCTGATCGATCTCGGCAACATCGATCCGGCGACGATCAGGCGCGGCGAGATCTCGCCTGAATCGGGCCGGCTGAGCGGCGAGACCCTCAAGTACATGATCGACCTGGCCCTCGCCGGCGAGTTGGGCGGCATCTGCTTCGCGCCCTTGAACAAGGCGGCGCTGCACCGCGGCGGCTGGAAGTATCCGGACGAACACCAGATGTTCGCCGCGCTCACGCGGCACGAAGGCTTCTTCGGCGAGATGAATGTGATCAAGGAATTCGCGACCTTCCGTGTGACTTCGCACGTGGCGCTGCGCCAGGCGCTGGAGATGATCACGGCCGAGCGCATCACGGCGGCGGTGCGGCTGGCGGACGCTACGCTGAAAGCCAATGGCATCGCCGGTCCGCGCATCGCGGTAGCGGCGCTCAACCCGCACAGCGGCGAGGGCGGGCTGTTCGGCGACGAAGAGATCCGCATCATCCGCCCCACAGTGGAAATGCTGCTGGCGCAAGGCATCGCATGCACCGGGCCCATTTCATCCGACGTCATCTTCCTGAAGGCGCTGAAAGGCGACTACGACGGCGTCGTCATGATGTACCACGACCAGGGCCAGATCGCGACCAAGCTGCTGGGGTTCAACCAGGGCGTCACCGTCACGGCAGGTCTCGAGACGGTGTTCACGACACCGGCCCACGGCACCGCGTTCGACATCGTCGGCCAAGGCAAGGCCGACACCGGCGCGCTCGAACAGGCGCTACGCATTGCCGCCCGGATGGCGGCGGCCAGCGGGAAGAAGGAATAGCGAACAAGGGCTGACGCCGTGGCCTGCCGCGTACCGGCGGTCAGATCTCGATCTTCGAGCCCAGTTCCACCACCGAATTGTTCGGCAGGTTCAGGAAGTCCGCCGCCGCGCTGGCGTTGTGGTGCATCTGCGCGAACAGCTTTTCGCGCCACGGCGCCATGCCCCGGCCGATCGTCGGGACAACGGTATCGCGCGAGAGGAAATAGCTGGTCTTCATCTTCTCGATCTCGCAGCCGCGGGCGCGAATCTGCTCGAGTGCGCGCGGCACGTCGGGATCGTTCTTGAATCCGTAGTGCAGCACGACCTGCCAGCAGCTGTGGCCCAGGGGTTCGATCTCGACCCGCTTGTTGATACCGATCCACGGCACCTCGTGGCTTTGCACCGTGACGAACAGGTTGTTCTCGTGCAGTACCTTGTTGTGCTTGAGGTTGTGCAGCATCGCATTGGGCACGGTCCCGGGCTCCGCGGTCAGGAACACGGCCGTGCCTTCGACTCGCGTGGGCGGGCTGACGAATACGGCTTCCAGGAAACTCTTGAGGTCGATCGCGTCGGCCTTGAGCTTTTCGTTCAGGAGCCCGCGGCCCTGTTTCCAGGTCATCATCAGCGTGAACATCGCCATGCCGATCAGCACCGGGAACCAGCCGCCTTGCTCGAGCTTGAGCAGGTTGGATGCCCAGAAAGTGACGTCGACCATGAAGAATATTCCGGTCGCCGCGATGCACAGCCACAGCGGGTATTTCCAGGCGTAGCGGATCACGAAGAACGTGAGCACCGTGGTGATCAGCATGTCGGTGGTGACAGCGATGCCGTACGCGGCCGCCAGGTTGCTGGAGGACTTGAACATCACGACGGCCATGACGATCGCGACGAACAGCCCCCAGTTGACGAACGGAATGTAGATCTGCCCGGTTTCGCGCACGCTCGTGTGGCGCATCTGCAGCCGCGGCAGGTATCCGAGCTGGACCGCCTGCTTGGTCACGCTGAAGGCGCCGGTGATCATCGCCTGGGAAGCGATCACGGTGGCCATGGTGGCCAGCAAGACCAGGGGCAGGATCGCCCATTCGGGTCCCATCATGTAGAACGGGTTCTTCACCGCTTCGGGATTCTTCAGCAGCAACGCGCCCTGGCCGAAATAGTTCAACGTGAGCGCCGGCATCACGATCGCGAACCAGGCCAGGCGAATCGGCTTCTTGCCGAAATGGCCCAGGTCGGCGTAGAGCGCCTCGGCCCCGGTGACGCACAAGACCACGGCACCCAGGATGATGAAGGTGGTGCCGGGATTGCGATACATGAACAGCAGCGCATAGTGCGGGCTCAGCGCTTTGAGGACCGCCGGGTTGCCTGCGATGTGCGTGATGCCCAGCAGCGCAATCGCAGCGAACCATACCAGCGTGATCGGGCCGAAGAAGCGGCCGATGCCGCCGGTGCCGCGTTTTTGCATCGCGAACAAGACCAACAGCACCACCAGCGTCAACGGAATCACGTAATGGTTGAGCTGGGGCGACAGGACCTCCAGGCCTTCGATGGCGGACAGGACCGAGATCGCCGGCGTGATGACGCCGTCACCATAGAACAGGCAAGTGCCGAAAATGCCCACGATGAGCAGGATGCGCCGCAACTCAGGGCGATCCTTGACCGACATGGAGGCCAGCGCCAGCATGGCGACCAGCCCGCCTTCGCCGTTGTTGTCCGCACGCAGCACCAGCACCACGTACTTGATGGAGACGATAACGGTCAGCGTCCAGAAGAAGATCGACAGGATGCCGTAGACGTTCGCGGGGGTGAAAGGCACATGCCCTGAGCCGAAGACCTCCTTCATGGCGTACAGGACACTGGTGCCGATGTCGCCGTAAACGACTCCGATGGCGCCGAGCGTCAGCACCGCAAGTGAGGATTTCGAGCTAGACACTAAGGGGCCCCGTCTTGGGCCGGCGTTCTCGGCCAGCGGGGTTCCATAACTTTTTGGGATCGCCATTTTGCGCTTGGGACCGCCGAAATGCGCTGACGTTGCAATGCAACAACGAATGCGTCAGGACACTTGCAATTGGGGCTCAGTCGTAAATCTCGGCATCGGGATCGGTCGCTTCCAGCTCGTAGCTGGCCGCCAGCATGGCGAGTCGGCCGATCACGCCGTACATGTAGAACCGGTTCGGCGCGCTGGCACCGGGTTTCTCGCCCGGCTGAGGTAAGCGCGTACTCTCTGCAAAAGCCAGAGGCACGAAGCTGGCGCCTGGCGCGTTGAGATTTTCGTCGGTACCGCGCTCGGCATGGACGCGGTAGAATCCGCCCACAACGTAGCGGTCCATCATGTAGACCACCGGCTCGGCGACCGCCTCGTTGATCCGCTCGTTGGTCAGCACGCCCTCCTGGATGATGACGTCGCTCACTTCCTGCCCGTCCTTGATGACCGACATCTTGTTCCGGGTCTTGCGGCTCAAGTCCTCGATATCCTTGACGTCGCGCACCGTCATGATGCCCATGCCGTAGGTGCCGTTGTCCGCCTTCACGACGACGAAGGGCTTTTCACCGATGCCGTATTCCTTGTACTTACGCCTGATCTTGGCCAGCAACGCCTCGACGTTGGCGGTCAGGCACTCCATGCCGGTGTCCTCGGCGAAATTGACCTGGCCGCACTGGTTGAACATCGGGTTGATCAGCCACGGATCGATCCCGAGCAGTTTGCCAAAGCGCTTGGACACTTCCTCGTAACTCTTGAAGTGGTTGCTCTTGCGCCGCACCGACCAGCCGGCGTGCAATGGCGGCAGCAGGTACTGCTCGTGGATGTCCTCCAGGATGCCCGGGATGCCGGAGGACAGGTCGTTGTTCAGCAAGATGGTGCAGGGATCGAAATCCTTCAGGCCGAGCCGGCGCTTGCTGCGCACCACCGGCTCGAGCAATACCGAGCCGCCGCCGGGCAGGTCGATCGTGGTCGGCTCCTTGATCTCCGGGTTGATCGATCCGATGCGCACGTTCAGCCCGGCCATGTGGAAGATGCGCTTGAGCTGGGCCAGATTGCTCAGGTAAAAAGTGTTGCGGGTGTGGTTTTCGGGAATGACCAGCAGGTTCTTGGCTTCCGGGCAGATCTTCTCGATTGCGGCCATGGCCGACTGCACCGCCAGCGGCAGCATCTCCGGGGTGAGGTTGTTCCAGCCGCCGGGATACAGGTTGGTGTCCACCGGCGCCAGCTTGAAGCCGGCGTTGCGGATGTCCACCGAGCTGTAGAACGGCGGCGTGTGCTCCATCCACTCCAGCCGGAACCAGCGCTCGATGGCCGGCATGGATTCGAGAATGCGCTGCTCGAGCTCGTTAATGGGGCCGGTCAGAGCGGTGATCAGGTGCGGAACCATGCGGTCCTCTTGTCTTTGGAGTAGGAATAACTGAGAGGAATTGTAGGGATTTAAGGGCGGCTATGGCACTTTGCAAGTGTTCCCCGGCTTCAGGACAGCCGCGCCAGAGGGAGGTTGAGCAGCAGGTTTTGCGGCTTGAGCTTGAGGCGGCGCTCGCCGTCCATCGCCATCGCCAGGTACACCGGACGGCCGGCAATTTCGGGCCGCATGACGGCCGGCTCCTCGAAGTCGAGCCGGAACAGGCACAGCATGCCGGCCATGCGCTCCTCGTTCACGTCTTCGCCCCGATAGAGGTCGTTCAGGACGGCACTGGCCTGCGCGTCCAGGCCGACATGCCAGACCCATTCTTCATCATCGATGCTGCGCGCCACCTCGATGCGCACCGCGGTGCCCAGGAAATGCCGCACCCAGGCCTCGAGCACGCGGCACAGCGCTGCGAGGGCCGGTTGCCCGTGGTTGAGGCTCACGACCAGGTCGCCGCTTTCGTCGCGCTCCCAATAGATTTCCTGGTTGTCCTCGCGCAGCACGTCCAGCTCGGCGGTACGCATGGCGGCACCGCCTTGCTTGAGCAGCTCGCCGATGGCGCCGAAGTTGGCGGAGATCGCATGGCGCTGGACGACCTCGTCGTCCGCAGCCATCACCTGGCCGTCCTCCTGCACCGAAATGCGCTGCGGCCGGAACAGCATCTCGGCGGCGCGGGCCTGCATCGCCGTGGCTTCGTCGCCGATCGCATGGCGCAGCAGGATCTGCGTGATCCGGTGCACCAACAGGGGCGGGACATCGACACCCTCTCCCGCGAACAGCGCCACGTAGCTGGCTTCGAGGGTGACATGCGCGAGCAGGCGCTGGCGAAAGCGCAGCCAGACCGCGTAGTTCGATCGCGCGTCTTCGTCGGCTATGGCGGCGAGCTGCTGCGCGTCGATATCGGAGCGCGGCTGCGCGAACAGGCGCTGGTGCAAGGCGAGTTCCCTCTCGCACGATTGCGGTACCGGCGCGAGTTCGGCCCGCTCCAGCAGGCTGCGCAGGAAGTCGTCGGTGACCAGCAGATGGCCATCGGGAGTTTTGTCCAGCAGGCGGTAGCCGCACTGCTGCCAGAAGTCGCGCATCGGTCAGCCGCGAATTTCGCCGTTGCCCAGGACGACCCACTTCAGCGATGTCAGGCCTTCGATGCCGACCGGGCCACGCGCATGGAACTTGTCTGTGCTGATGCCGATTTCCGCACCCAGGCCGTATTCGAAGCCGTCCGCAAAGCGCGGGCTGGTGTTCACCATCACGCTGGCCGAATCGACCTCGCGCAGGAAACGCTGCGCATGCATGTGGTCGCGCGTGATGATCGCGTCGGTGTGGTGGCTCGAGTAGCGGTTGATATGGCCGATCGCCTCGTCGACGCCGGCCACCACCTTGATGCTGATGATCGGAGCGAGATATTCCTCGTACCAGTCCTGTTCGGTGGCGTCCTTGAGCAGGGCCTCGACAGGCGCCGTCCGAACGGATTGCAGGATGGCTTTCGCTTCCAGGTCGCAGCGCATCTCCACGCCCTTGGCGGCATAGATGGCCCCGATCTTGGGCAGGAATTCCTTTGCCGCGCCGCGCGCGACCAGCAGGCCCTCGATCGCATTGCAGGGGCTGTACTTCTGCGTCTTGGCGTTGTCGGCGATCTTCACCGCCATCTCGAGATCGACCGGATCGTCCACGTACACATGGCAGTTGCCGTCCAGGTGCTTGATGACCGGAACTTTCGCGTCACGGCTGATGCGCTCGATCAAGCTCTTGCCGCCGCGCGGAATGATCACGTCCACGTACTGCGGCATGGCGATCAGGTGGCCCACCGCTTCGCGGTCGGTGGTCTGCACCAGTTGCACCGCGTCCGGCGGCAGCCCGGCTTCGGTCAAAGCCTGCTGCACCAGCCGGGCCAGCGCCTTGTTCGAATCGATAGCTTCCGAGCCGCCGCGCAGGATGCACGCGTTGCCGCTCTTGATCGACAGGCTCGCGGCCTCGATGGTGACGTTGGGCCGGCTCTCGAAGATCATGGCGAACACGCCGATCGGCACACGCATCTGGCCCACGCGGATGCCGCTGGGCTGCTGCCTCATTCCGACGATCTCGCCGATGATGTCGGGCATGGCCGCGAGCTGCTCGCAACCCTGCGCCACGGTCTCGATGATCTTGGGCGTGAGCTTGAGGCGGTCCAGCATCGGCGCCGGCAGGCCGCCGGCGGCGGCGCGTTCGATGTCTTTCGCGTTCTCCTGCCCAAGCGCCTGCACGTTGGCGCGCAGCAACCTGGCCAGTCCCAGCAGCGCGCCGTTCCTGGTTGCCGTGCCCGCCCGCGCCATCAGTGCCGAGGCCTGTTTGGCCTGCAAGCCCAGCGTTTGCGTGTACTCGGCAACGTTCAGCGCGTTCATGGTGTGATTATCCCTCCCCCTCCGCGGGAGGGTTAGGGTGGGGGCATGGGCCGCCGTACGCCCCCACCCCTCCCTCCCCCGGAGGGGGAGGGGGAAAGAGAACACTCGCTGCACAGCGCGAATGCCAGCCGGTGCAGCGCCTGCCAGCCGTCGGTGGGCCAGTCCGGCACTTTCAGGCCCTTGACGATTCCGTCGACCAGATGGGCCGAATGCAGCAGGTTGTCCAGCGCAGTGGCGGTGAGCCGTGGCAGCACCCGCTCGAACAGCCGCTCTTTCAGGCCCCAGACGCGCTGCTCGCGCAATGCCATCGGCAAGGGCCGGCCAGCCGCCATCGCATCCTTCACGCGCTTGAGCGCACGAATGTCCTCGGACAGCGTGTAATGCACCAGGACCCCGGCCACGCCCTCCGCCTCGAGGCCTTCCAGCATGCGCTGCACTCGCGCGGCCTGGCCCGCCAGCACGGCTTCGGAGAGCTTGAAAACGTCGTAGCGCGCCACGTTGAGCACCGCGCTTTCCACCTGCTCGAAGCTCAGCACGCCCCCGCCGCTGTCGCTTGCGGCGGCCGCCGGATAGAGCAGCGCCAGCTTCTGGATCTCCTGATGGGCCGCCAGCAGGTTGCCTTCGACCCGATCGGCGAAGAACTGAAGCGTGCGCTGCCCTTCCTCGCCGGAGGCCACTCGCTGGCCCTGCCGCGCCAGCCGCTGCGCGATCCACTGCGGCAGCGCCGGACGCTCCACCGGGTCGACCTGCAGCGTCACGCCATGGTTGTCGAGTGCGCAAAACCAGGCGCCGCTTTTGATCATCCGGTCCAGCTTCGGCAACAGCACCAGGACCAGCGTGCTGTCGTTGCCCTGCGCGCTTTGCGCCAGCTGCTGCAGCGCCGGACCGCCTTCCTTGCCGGGTTTGCCGGAGGGAATACGGATCTCGACGATCTGCTTGTCGGCGAACAGGCTGAGCGAGCCGCCCGCGGCGAGCACCTCGCTCCAGTCGAAATGCGCGCCGGCAACGGTATGGACGGTGCGTTCGGTGAAGCCCTGGACGCGCGCCGCCGCACGGATCGCGTCCGCCGCTTCCTGGATCAGCAGCGGTTCGTCGCCGTACAGCGTGTAAAGCGGCGCGAGGCCTTTTTGCAGGTGTTGGCTCAATTGGGCGGCGGCGAGCTGCATGGGGTCAAGTGTATTGGCATGGCGGCCTCGAGTAGCCTGCCCCGGACCCCGGATCGAGTCCGGGGCAGGCTCTGATCCGGGGCATCCACCCTTGCCGTGCCAACATGGATTGCGGAAGCGAGTCCGCAATGACAGACCTTACGCGGCCAGCTTCTGGCGCCCCAGTTGCCGCCCCTTGTACATGTTGTTGAGCTTCAAGGTGAGGCAATAGGCAGCGCCGCCGGAGCGGTTGAACGAGCCCAGGGGCACCACATGCGGCCGGTAGCCGCGCTCCTGAAGCCGCTCGCGCAGCGCCGCGGAGCAGTAGCACATGACCACGTCGCGGCCGATGCACACCGAGTTCACCCCCAGGTTCGCCGCGTCTTCCAGTGGCGCCTCGATCAGCTTGTCGCCGGCCAGCGCGCGGATCTGCTCGCAGCCCTCCTCGGTGAAGGCCGCCGGGTGGTACAGGATTTCCCCGTCCGACAGCAGGCAGAAAGCGGTGTCGAGGTGGTAGTAGTGCGGATCGACCAGTTCCAGCGAGAGCGTCGGGATGCCGAACACCTGTTCCACCGTGTGATGGGCGCAGCGGCTGGAGCGCTGGCCATACCCCATCCACATCAGACCGCGCAACGGATCGTAGATCGCGTCGCCGGCGCCTTCGAAATACACGCCCTCGGGGGTGCGGCAAATCGCGTCGATCTCGCCACGCGCCTTCAGCTGCTCGAACATGCGCTGGCCGTGCAATTCCTCGCCGGCCCGCTCGGACTTGAGATAGCGCGCCAGGATCGCCTTGCCATCCAGCACCACGGCGCAATTCGCGGTGAACACCAGATCGGGCCAGCCCTTGGCGGCCGGCTTGACCAGCACCCGGGCGCCAAGCGCCTCGTAGGTGGCCCGCAGGGTCTTCCATCCCGACATCGCATCGCGCGTGAGCCGCTTGGCGTCGAGCGACCATTGTTCGGGGTTCATCCAGGGATTGATCGAGTAGGCCACCTCGAAGAAATCGGGTGGGCTCATGAGGAGCTGGGGCGCGCTGTCCTGGGCTTTCACTCGGTCGCTGGCCTCCACGCCCGCTGCCACTGCGGGCGCTACGCAAGTAATAGCAAGCTCCTTGCGTTTGTCAAGGAGTACTTCGCGGAAGATGTCCACCGCGCGGTCGATCAGCGCCTTCGTGATGGTCAGCGGCGGCGCGAACCGGATCACCGTTTCGTGGGTTTCCTTGGACAGCACGCCGCGCGCGGCCAGCCGCTCGACCAGCTCACGCGCGGTGGCATGCGCCGGATCGACGTCCACGCCCACCCACAGCCCGCGCCCTCGCACTGCGCGGATCAGCGGCTGGCCGGCCCGGGCAGCCTCGAGCAGCCTGTGCATCAGGTAATCGCCCAGCGCGGCGCTGCGCGCCACCAGGTTCTCGTCCTCGATCACGCGCAATGCCTCCAGCGCCACCGCGGCGGCCAGCGCGTTGCCGCCGAAAGTCGAGCCGTGGCTGCCCGGATCGAACACGTCCATCACGCGGGCATCGGCCAGGAAGGCGCTGACCGGCAGCAGGCCGCCGCCCAGCGCCTTGCCCAGGATCAGGCCGTCGGGCCGGATGCCTTCGTGCTCGAAGGCGAACCAGCGGCCGGTGCGGCCCAGCCCCGCCTGCACCTCGTCGATGACCAGCAGCACGTTGTTGCGGTCGCACCATTCGCGCAACTGCGCGAAGAAGCCCTCCGGCGGTACGATCACGCCGGCCTCGCCCTGGATCGGCTCGACCAGCACGGCGCAGGTATTGGCATTGGTAGCCGCGCGCACGCTGGCCATGTCGCCGAAGTCGAAGTGCACGAAGCCCGGCGCGAACGGCCCGAAGCCGGCGCGGTATTCGGGCTCGCTCGAAAAGCCGATGATGGTGCTGGTGCGGCCGTGGAAGTTGCCGCGCGCTACCAGGATCTCGGCGCGGCCTTCGGGGATGCCCTTGACGCGATGGCCCCAGCGGCGCACGCATTTGATCGCGGTTTCCACCGCTTCGGCCCCGGTATTCATCGGCAGCGCTCGTTCGAACCCCGCCAGGGCGCACAGCTTTTCAAGGAATGGGCCGAGCGTGGTGCCGTGATACGCGCGCGACGTGACGGCCACGCGTTCGAGCTGGCGGTGCGCGGCGGCGACCAGGCGCGGATGCAGGTGTCCGTGGCTCACGGCCGAATACGCACCCATCATGTCGATGTATTCGCGGCCTTCGACGTCCCACACCAGGCAATCGCGCGCGTGGTCCACCACGACCGGCACCGGCTGGTAGTTGCGGGCGCCGTAGCGCGCCTCTTTCCCAATGAAATCCTGGGTGGCGGTGGTAGTCTTGGCGTCCATGTTCAGTCCTCGGTCGATGAGGAAAGTCTAGGCTCAACCTTGATGCCATGGGCGTGAATCGCGCTGCCGCGCGCAGCGGCAACGGCACGAATGGAGGTTTTGCGCTTCCGAAACGGAAGTGCTGTAGGACGCCGCTTGATTCCGGTGCCGGCGCGGACGCTGTTTTCAGGCTTTGCGCGCGGCCGGTTTCGGCAGCGGAAAGCCGGCGAATTCCTTGATCGTCTGCAGCTCGATGTTGGTGACGATTTTCTCCACGCCCAGCGCCGCCTCGTCCAGCCATCCGCTGATGAGTTTATGGTAGTGCGCCAGATGCGGACAGGCGATGCGCACGATGTAGTCGTAGCGCCCGCTGATCACGTAGCAGGCTATGACTTCAGGCGTGGCCGCCATGCGCTTCTCGAATCGCTGCACCACGGCCTGGCGCTGGTCCTTCAGCGCGACCTCCGCGAACACCGAGATCTGCTCGCCCAGCGCGGCGCGGTTGATCAGGGCCCGGTAGCCTTCGATCATGCCGGTGGCTTCGAGCTTGCGCACGCGATTGAGCGTGGCCCGCGCCGACAGGTGGATGGCTTCCGAAAGCGCCTGGATCGTCGTGCGCCCATCACGCTGGAGCATCTCG
>DATNCB010000253.1:0-1928 GCA_035571715.1 Ramlibacter sp. | reverse complement strand
CGTGGCCTCGCCCAAGGTGATCGAGCTGTTCCTCGACGAGGAAAGCCAGCATCTGGCGGGCCTGTCGGACTTCATCGGCAAGCCGATCTCGCTGCAAAGCGAAAGCGCCATGGGGCAGGAACAGTACGATATCGTGCTGCTCTGACAGCCCTTCGATGCGCTCACCGATCCCCATCCTCACCTATCACCAGATCGACGCACCGCCGCCGCGCGGCGCGCCGTATCGCGGCCTGGTGGTTTCGCCCGCCGCTTTTGCCAGGCAGATGGGGATGCTCAAGACGCTCGGCTACCAAGGCCTGTCGATGAGCGGCCTGGAGCCGTATCTGCGCGGTGAAAAATCCGGCAGGGTCGTGGGCATCACGCTGGACGATGGGTTCGTGAACAACCTGGAGCAGGCATTGCCGGTGTTGCAGCGCTGCGGCTTTTCCGCGACCTGCTACATCGTCAGCGGCCAGATGGGCGGCCTGAACATCTGGGACCGGGCCAAGGGGGTGCCGCCGCAGAGCCTGATGGATGCGAGCCAGCTCAAGGCCTGGCTGGCTGGTGGGCAAGAGGTTGGCGCCCATACGCGCAATCATGTGGACCTCCTGCGGGCCGACGATGCATCGGCACGTGAGGAGATCGCCGGCTGCAAGCGCGACCTGGAGCAGTCGCTGGACACGCAAGTGCGCCACTTCTGCTATCCCTACGGCTTCCACCGGCCCGAACACGTGCAGATGGTGCGTGACGCCGGCTACGTCACGGCCACCACCACGCAGCGCGCCAGGGCCCAGAACTCGGACAACCTGTTCGAGCTGCCGCGGGTGCCGGTGCTGCGCACCACGTCACTGCCGCTGCTGTGGCTCAAGCTCGCGACGGGCTACGAAGACCGGCGGCGCACATGAGCGCGAAGGGCGAGGGGCCCCGCGAGCGGGGATCGACCCGCGCGAATGTCGCATGCCGCCGACGTTGGGCCGCGCGTGCGCCATTTCTTTGCGGAGGCGGCAAATGAGCGAGGCGCCAGGCGTGGCTCGAAGGCTGCGCATCGCCGTGCTCAATCGCGTGTTCAGCCCGGCGGGAGGCGGCGCCGAGAGCTACTCCATCCGGGTCGTAGAGCAGCTGGCCGCGCGCCATGAGGTGCACGTGTTCGCGCAGCGCATCGAGCATCAATGGCCGGGCGTGAGTTATCACCCCGTGCCTTGCCCGCTGACCAGGCCGCGCTGGATCAACCAGCTCTGGTATGCGCTCTACACCTGGCGCGCCACCCGGCGCGGCTTCGACGTGGTGCATTCGCACGAGAACACCTGGCACGGCCACGTGCAGACGATTCACGTCAAGCCGGTGCGCACCAATCTTCTGGCCGGGCGCAGCGGCTGGAAGCTCGTCGCGCGCTGGCTGAAGATCGTCCTGAGCCCGCGCCTGATCACCAACCTTTGCCTGGAAGCGGCGCGTTTCAAGCCTCGGCCGGGCCGGCACGTCGTGCTCGCGTCGGAGGCGTTGCGCGCGCAGGCGGTGGCTGCCTATCCGGGCGCCGCGGCCATGATGTCGGTGATCACGCCGGGCGTGAACCTGCCGGCCGAAACGCCTTCGCGCGCTGAAGCCCGGCGCCTGCTGGGCCTGCCGCAATCCGGCGCGCTGCTGCTGTTCGTCGCGAACGATTACGCCCGCAAGGGGCTCGATGCCTTGCTGCTCGCGCTGGCAAGACTGCCCGAGGGAGTGATGCTGATCGTGGTGGGTAATCCGGCCGGCATCGCGCAGTACCAGGACAAGGCGAGAAGCCGCGGGCTGGACAAGCGGGTCCATTTTCTCGGCGCAATGAAGGACGTCGATCTGGCCTATCGCGCCGCTTCCGCGCTGGTGCATCCGACGCTGGACGATACCTTTGCCATGGTCGTGCTCGAGGCGATGGCGTATGGACTTCCGGTGGTGCTGAGCGGCCCGGCGCATTG
>DATNCB010000252.1:0-2043 GCA_035571715.1 Ramlibacter sp. | reverse complement strand
CTGGGCGAACTGGGCTACAGCGCCGGCGAACTCGAAGTCCTCAAATCCAACCACGTCATCACCGGAGATTGATCCATGAGCGTTCTCATTCAACGCAAGCTGCTGGTGGCGGCCGCGGCTTGCCTGTGGGCTGGCGCGACGCCGCTGGTGCTGGCGCAAGCGAGCTATCCCAACCAGCCGATCAAGCTGATCGTGCCGTTCCCGCCGGCCGGCGGCACCGACACGGTCGCGCGATTGCTGGTTGAAAAAATTACGACGACCGGCGGCTGGACCTTCGTCATCGACAACCGGCCGGGCGCGGGCGGCAACATCGGCCTGGACGCCGTGGCCAAGAGCAAGCCTGATGGCTACACCATCGGCATGGGCCAGACCGCGAACCTGGCGATCAACCCGACGCTGTATCCGAAGATGCCGTACAACGCGCTGGCCGACTTCGTGCCGGTGGCGCTGGTCGCCGGCCAGCCGCTGGTGCTGGTGGTGAAGGCCGAGTCGCCCCACAAGAACCTCGCGGAGATGGTGGCGGCTGCCAAGGCCAAGCCCGGGGCGCTGTCGATGGCCTCGGCAGGCAGCGGCACCGTGGGCCACCTCGCCGGCGAACTGTTCGCGCAGCGCGCGGGCGTGAAGTTTCTGCATGTGCCCTACAAGGGCGCTGCGCCCGCCGCGACCGACCTGATGGGCGGCCAGGTGAACATCTTCTTCGCGACGCCGCAAACCGCGATCCCGCTGGTCAAAGGCGGCAAGCTGCGGGCCCTGGCGGTCACTTCGGCCAAGCGGGTTCCGGTGCTGCCGGACGTGCCAACCGTCGACGAAAGTGGCTACAAGGGGTTCGAAGCGACCGACTGGAAGGCGCTGGTTGCGCCGGCGGGCACATCCAGCGATGTGGTCAAGCGCTTGAATGCGGCGGCCGAGAAGGCGCTCAGCCAGCCCGATACCTTGTCCAAGCTGCTGGCCGAGGGCAGCGTTCCCCTGGGCGGGTCGCCGGAGCACTTTGCCCAATTCCTGAAGGCGGAAAACGCGCGCTGGGGCGATGCGATCCGCAAGGCCGGCGTGAAGCTCGAGTAATGTGAACCGGCCCAATACGGCTTGAGAAAGGCGGATTGCTGACTTGCGTGCGCATAATCTGCGCTCGATGGACAAACTCAAGCAGCTTGAATCCTTTGTCTCGGTCGCCTCCAGGGGCAGCCTGACCGCCGCCGCCAAAGCTGAAGGGGTCGCGCCCGCGATCATGGGCCGGCGCCTGGATGCGCTGGAGGAGCGCCTGGGCGTGAAACTGCTGGTGCGCACCACCCGGCGCATCACGCTGACCCATGAAGGCAGCGCTTTCCTGGAGGACTGCCAGCGCCTGCTAGCCGACCTGGGCAACGCGGAGGCGAGCGTGAGTGCCGGCGGCGTGAAGGCCAGCGGTCATCTGCGCATCACGGCGCCGGCGGGCTTCGGGCGCCGGCACGTTGCGCCCCTGGTGCCAAGATTTCGCGAACTGCACGCGGACGTCACCATCTCGCTGAACTTGAGCGACCGGGTGGTCGACCTGGCGGGCGAAGGCTACGACTGCGCCGTACGCGTCGGCGACTTGCCCGACTCATCGCTCGTCAGCGTGCGCTTGGCGGACAACCGGCGCCTGTGCGTGGCGACGCCCGATTACCTCAAGCGCCACGGCATGCCTCAGCATCCCAGCGAGCTCATGAAATTCGATTGCCTGACCCTTTCCAGCGATGCGTCGCAGACGCGCGGCTGGGCATTTCGCGTCCCAAAGGCGGATGGCCACGAAGTCGTTCACCTCAAGCCCGGCGGTCCGCTGGACTGCTCGGACGGACAGGTATTGCATGACTGGTGCCTGGCCGGCTATGGCATCGCCTGGCGCAGCACCTGGGAAGTGGAAAGTGAAGTCGCGCAAGGCCGGCTGGCCGAAGTGCTGGCCGAGTTCGCGGCGCCGCCCAACGGCATCTACTCGGTCTTTCCGCAACGCAAGCACCTGCCGCTGCGGGTGCGGCTGTGGATCGATTTCCTCAAGCACAATTACGGCCAGTCGGATTTCTGGAAGGC
>DATNCB010000251.1:0-1902 GCA_035571715.1 Ramlibacter sp. | reverse complement strand
CAACCAGGAACTGTTCGAGCGGCTGGAACGCATGGTCCGCCACAGCTGCACGGCGATCGAGGTCGAGCATCTCGAGCCCTTGCGCGGCTGGCAGCTGGTGCGCAGCTTTCTGGTCTATCACATCACCCGCCGCTACCCCGGTTGGGCCTCGTGGCTGCCGCGCCACGTGCCGCGGCTGCACCACGCCTACTCAGGCCAAGGCGGCAAGGAGTGAAGCGTGGCGTCCACCCGCACCCTGCCTCGCAACGCGCTGGTCAAGCCGCGGCCGCGCCGCGCCGCGCCGGGCCAGCACGGCAAGCCCGATCCCCACCCGGTGTGGCACTGGACCAAGCGCGCGCTGTCGCTGCTGTTCTTCGGGGCCGTCACGGTGCTGCTGGTGCACTACGCGCGCAACATCGATTGGGAAGACGTGCTGGACTCGGTGCGCAACACGCCTGGCCCGGCGCTGTTGGCCGCGACGCTGCTGGCCGCAACCAGCCACCTGCTGTACAGCTGCTTCGACCTGATCGGGCGCCGCTACACGGGCCACGAGCTGCCCACCGGCACCGTGATGGCGGTGACCTTCATCAGCTACGCGTTCAACCTGTGCATCGGCTCGCTGGTGGGCGGCGTAGGATTCCGCTACCGGCTGTATTCGCGCCTGGGGCTGGGCAAGGGCGTGATCACGCGCGTCGTTTCGATGGCCCTGCTGACCAACTGGCTGGGCTACAAATTGCTGGCCGGACTGGTGTTCCTGTTGCGGCCGCTGGAACTGCCGCCAAGCTGGAAGATGGGCAACCATGGCCTGCAATGGCTGGGCGTCGGCCTCATCCTGATCTCGGCGGCCTACATCATTGCCTGCGTGCGCGCGGGCGACCACATCTGGGACGTACGCGGGCACGAGCTGTACCTGCCGCCGTGGCGGATGGCGGTGCTGCAGATGCTGATCTCCTGCGTCAACTGGTGCCTGATGGCGGGCGTGATCTACGTGCTGCTGCAGCACGAGATCGCCTACACCGACGTGCTCACCGTGCTGCTGATCGGCGCCATCGCCGGGGTCGTCGCGCATGTGCCGGCTGGCCTGGGTGTTTTCGAATTCGTGTTCCTGGCGCTGCTGTCGCACGTGATTCCGGAAGGCAAGCTGCTAGCCGCCCTGCTGGGTTATCGCGCGATCTATTACATCGTCCCGCTGATGGTCGCAGCGGTGCTGTACCTGGTCATGGAGGCTCATGCCAGACGGCACCGGCGCAAGCTGCAAACGGCCCGTTACCGGCAAACCACTTGAGGAGAGCCACGATGCCGTGCAACGCATTTCAACCGGCAATGACGTCGAAAGGAACCTGACGTGGAAGCGCGGCTGGCCAGCGAAACGGACGTCGCGGGCTTCCGCGAAGAAGCCCGTTCGCTGCTGGCGCATCAGGTGCCGCCGGAGGCCGTGCAGTGGCAAACCGAATCCGCGCAGAACGCCGACCAGTTCGCCCAGCCGGCCGCGCCCGTTGACAGCAGGCCGCGCGGCGTGCCCAAGGCGGCGTCGGCGATCGTTCCGGCTTCGTTCCTGCGCCTGTGCGAGGTCGTCGCGCTGCACGTCGACCCGACCCGCTTCGCCCTGCTGTACCGGCTGCTGTGGCGACTGGTGCACGAGCCGGGCCTGCGCCACAACCCGCTCGACCCCGACATGCTGCATGCCCACCAGATGGGCCAGGCGGTGCGGCGCGACATGCACAAGATGAAAGCTTTCCTGCGCTTTCGCTCCGTACAGGGCGACGAGGGCGGCCCGCTGCAGATGGCGTGGTTCGATCCGGTCCACCATATCGTCGAGGCGGTGGCGCCGTGGTTCGCACGGCGCTCGCCGCAGGCGCGCTGGGCCATCCTGACGCCGGAACGATCGGTCGAATGGGACACGCGGCAGTTGTCCTTCGGGCC
>DATNCB010000250.1:0-6589 GCA_035571715.1 Ramlibacter sp. | reverse complement strand
TCGTCGACAAGGAGCGGGCGTGGGCCTGTGTCGACGTGATGCGGACCATCGCGCAGGCGCATGGCGCTTCCGTCGCCCAGGTGGCGCTGGCGTGGCTGCTGCATCAGCCGCAGGTCACCAGCATCATCGTCGGGGCGAAGCGAGCGGAACAGCTGGCGGACAACATCGCCGCCACCGATGTGAAGTTAAGCGAAGCCGAGCTCCAGCAAATCGGCGACGCAAGCCGCCTGCCGCCGGAGTATCCAGGCTGGATGATCGAGCGGCAAGGCGAAACCCGGCGCAAGCAATTGAGCGGAACGTTCAGCCCTCAGAAGTAAACCGCCACGCCGTCTTGCACCAGGGCGTACGCGTCTTGCGCCGTGCCGGCGACATGAGCGAAAACGCTATACCCCATCGGTACATTCGCGTCGTTGCTGGCCTGACCGGCATAGTGGCTCCAGCCAGAGTCGCTGAACATCACGATTTCTGCGGCGTCCGCATCGATGACGATGGTCGGTGCTGCCGGCAGGACACCGCCGCCGTTGCCGACATCGAAGCCGGCGTCGACGATCGCGACGACATCCCTGCTGCTCAAGCTCCAGATCCTGGTCATAACTGCCTTTCACGCCGGTGCTCTTTCGAGCCTGGCTTGACATGTAGTCAGCAGTAACCGTGCCAGAGCGCATTCCGGGCAATTCGTCAAGCGGCAGCAGGGCTCCAGGAGGGGTGAAAGCCGACTCGCGGCGTGCGCATGGCAGTGCCGGCGGGACGCCGGCAGCCCAACAGCTCAGCGGGTGATTTCCCCCAATCCCGGGTCTCAACACGCACCCAATCCGCGTTATTTCGGTCAAGTGCGTAATGACCAGCCTTCAGATCCGCACGCCCATCCGGTAGCCCTCGTGGATGGCGGCGTCGATGCCGCGGGCGATCACGGCGTCGCCGGCGCCGTGCAACTCATCGATCATCCAGGTGAACTCCTGGAACAGGTCGTGGTTTGCCAGGCGCGGGCCCGACACCAGCACCATGTCGGTGGGAACGAAGGTCTCCTCGCCCTTGGCGTTCTTGACGGTGGCGCCTTCCTTCGTGACTGCCACCAGATGGCTCGAGGTCAGCGTCCGGATCTCCAGCTCCTCGACCCAGGCCGAGTGGCGCCACTTGAACGACGGGATCACGTCGCCGCCGATGCGCTTGTCCTCTTCGACGATCACCACCTCGTGGCCGGCCTTGGTCAGCGACTCGGCCAGCGTCAGGCCGATCTTGCCGCCGCCGATCATCACCAGCCGCTTGGCCGGCTTCACGCGCCCATGCGCCACATCCAGCGCGTCGACCAGCAGCTCGCAGCCCGGCACATGGCGGTAGGCCTTCATGTCGGTGCGGGCCCCGGCGGCGATCAGGCACACGTCGTACTGGTGCAGGATGCTGCGCATGAACTTGGGGTTGGCTTCGGTGTTGAAGCGGACCTCGATGCCCAGCTTCTTGGCCATGACTTCGTAGTGGCGCACCACGCTCAGCAGATCGTCGGGCCGGGCAAGATCGCTCTCGGCGTAAGCGCGCAGGTTGCCGCCGATGCGGTCGCTCTTCTCGAACACCGTCACGTCATGGCCGCGCTTCTTCGCGGTGATCGCCGCTTCCATGCCGGCGGGACCTGCCCCGATGACCATGATCTTTTTCTTCACCGCCGCCGGGGTGATGGCGTATTCCGGCTCGACCTCGTGGCCTAGCGTCGGGTTCATCGTGCAGGTATAGGGCAGGTCGCGGAACAGGCGCGACAGGCAATTGAGTGACCCGATGCAGCGGCGCACCTCGTCGAGGCGGTCTTCGGCGGCCTTGTGGATCAGCTCCGGGTCCGCCAATAGCGGGCGGCACACTTCCCAGAAATCGAACACGCCGTCGGCGATGCACTGGTTGGCCATGACCGGATCGGGCAGGCGGTTGCCGAAGGTGATGAGCGTCTTGGGAAACAGCTTCTTGGCCTTGGCCGACAGGTAGTTCCAGTGGCCGGGCGCCACGTCGCGGCCGATCGACGATTCGGGCGCCTCCTGCCAGCCGACGGTGACCGAGATCATGTCGACGCCGGCATCCACGGCCTGCTGCATCAGCTCGAAGCATTCGTCTTCGCTGTTGCCGCCCCAGCGGTCCATCAGCTCGGCGCCGTTCAGGCGAATCACCAGCGGGTTGCCCGGGGTGGCCTGCTTGATCGCGTCGATCAGTTCGCGCATGAAGCGGCCGCGGTTCTCGATCGAGCCGCCGTATTCGTCGGTGCGCTGGTTGGTGAAGCGCGAGTTGAAGTTGGCCAGCAGATAGCCCATGAAGCTGGTGACCTCGGTGCCGTCGAAGCCGGCGCGGATCGCCCGCTTGGCCGCTTCGGCGTGCTGGTTCACGATGGCGCGGATCTGGTCTTTCGTCACTTCGCGCGGCGGCCGGAAGTGCGGCAGCGTCTGCGGCACCACCGAGGGCTGGATGCAGTAACCCAGGTCGATGCCGCCGTAGCGGCCGGCGTGCAGGATCTGCTGGATCGCCACCCCGCCGTTGTCGTGGATGTAGCCGGCAATCATCTCGAACTGGGGGATGAACTTGTCATCGAACAGGGCGACCTGGCGGAAGTACGACTTGCCTTCGCCCAGCGGGTCCGGGTAGGCGCCCTGATTGGTGATGATGCCGCAGCCGGTGCCGGCGATCACGCGCGTGCGCGCCAGTTCGCGCGGAGTAATGTAGCCGTCGCGCGTGTTGTAGTTGGAAACGCAGCAGGCGCCGTACTTGACCATGTTCTTGGTCTTGAACTTGCCGAACTGGCCGGGCTGGAACAGGTGTTTGAGTTTTTGCTCGCCGGGGCGGGATGACATGGGAACGCTCTCCTGGGTTAATGCTGAAACAATGGGTGGGAGTTCAACGCTATTGCGTCGAACCTGGATTGGGGCTGGCCGGCGCCGCGGCCTTGCGGGCCGCGAATTCGGCCAGCGCGGCTTCGATCTCGGCCAGGTTCTGGGGCGTGACGGCGGCGCCGCACTCGTAGCAGGTGTTGGTCAGGCGGTCGAACCAGCGGCAGCCGCATTCGTCGCACGCCAGTTCGGGCGCGCCGCTCGGGTTGCTGAAGATCATCGGCAGGCGCCCAGGAATGCCAGGCCCAGCGAATCGAGGAAATCCTCGTAACCGGCGTCCTGTAGTTCGTACTTGGTCTTCATCACGAAAAACATGATCGCGCCTTTGCGGATCTGGCGCTTGATGATCGACAGCGTCTCGCCACTCAAGGCATCGCGCATCGCCTCGAGGCCGGACTCGTCGGCGACGAACAGCAGGTCGACCCGGGCGTCCTGGAACCCCGAGTAGCGCCTGACATCGGCGCGCATGTGCTCGCCGTCCATGCCCCAGGTCAGCATCTGGCCTTCGCCGCCGGCGGCCATGACACCGGCCACATGCTTGCCGGGGTGGATGCCCGAACCCGCGCGCGGCACGAAGCCGACGGCCGATCCCGGCGACAGTTCGGAGAACAGCGTCGCGTGCCGATCGAGCATCGCCTGCCACTCGTGGATTTCGCCGAAGGCGCTGGTTTCAGTTGCGTTCATTTCAAGGCTGGCTATTTGAAGCGGGTGGCACGCCAGGTTGCCGCGACCAGGCGCTCATGAGTTCGAGCTGGCGTTCGCGAGCGGTGCGGGCGTTGCGCTGTTTGACTACTCCGAAGCCGCGGATGCGGTCCGGCACATCGGCGATCTCGCAGGCGAGTTGGTGATTATCGGCCCGCAGGTTCTTGATGAGGTTACGAACCGTGCGCTCATAGTCCGTGGCCAGAGCCCGCTCCATGCGGCGCAGTGCGGTGTAGCCAAAGATATCCAGGGGCGTCCCGCGCAGCACCTTGCCTTTGGCCAGCAGCGCAAGAACGCGCAGCATCCAGGGGCCGAACGAGCGCTTGCGATCTTCGCCGGTGACCGGATCGGGACGGCTGAATAACGGCGGAGCCAGGTGCGGCCGCACCTTGAAATCGCCTTCGAAATTGGCGTGCAGCGCGCGCGAAAAGTCGGCATCGGCAAACTGGCGCGCCACCTCGTATTCGTCCTTGCGGGCCATGAGCCGGTAAGCATTGCGCGCCACGGCTTCGGCCAGGCGCGTGCTGCCAGGCAGCGCGAGCTGTTCGGCGCCGCGCACCTGGTCGACCAGCCGCGCATAGCGCTGTGCATACGCTTCGTTCTGGTAAGCAACGAGCAGCTCGCGCCGGCGTGCGATGACTTCAGCCAGGTCGGTCGACAAGCGACGGGCCGCCGGAAGCGACTCGGCCTCGCCGGCCAGGCGCGCGGTCTCTTTCGAATCCCAGGCGGCACGCCGGCCCCATTCGAAAGCGAGCTGGTTGTCGGCCACCGAAACCGCATTGAGCTCGATCGATCGCATCAGCGCCGCGCGCGATAGCGGCACCCAGCCGCGTTGCCAGGCGAAGCCCAGCATGAACATGTTGGTGGCGATCGAGTGCCCGGCAAGCAGCGAGGCGAGGCGGGAGGCGTCCAGTTCATCGGCACCATCGAGCGCCTCGCGCAGCAGCGCGAGCGTCTGCTCGCGCGGAAAAGCCAGCTCGGGGTGGCGCAGGATATCACCCGTGATCGTCTCGGCGGTGTTGATGACCGCGCGCGTGCGGCCGCGCACCAGCCGCGGCAGCGCATCGGCGCCGGCGGCCACCAGCATGTCGCATCCCAGCAGCAGATCGGCGTGCACGATGCGCGGTGCGTGCAGGTCGTCCTGGCTGCGCGCCAGCCGCACATGCGTGAGCACGGCGCCGCCCTTTTGCGCGAGGCCGCTCTGATCGAGCACCGTGACGGCCTTGCCCTCCAGGTGCGCCGCCATCCCGAGCAGCGCCCCCAGCGTCACCACGCCGGTACCGCCGACCCCGGCGATGAGTAGCGAATACGGCTGCGCCAACTCCGGCAGCAGCGGCTCGGGCAAATCGACATGATTGCCCACAGCCAGGCCTGGCCCGCGCTTGAGCGTGGCGCCTTCCACCGTGACGAGCGCCGGGCAGTGGCCCGCGAGACAGGCGAGATCGAGGTTGCAGGTGAACTGGTCGATCGCGCGTTTGGTGCCGAACTCGGTTTGAACCGGCACGACCGACAGGCAGTTCGATTTCAAGCCGCAATCGCCGCAGCCTTCGCAGACGGCCTCGTTGATGAACACATGGCCCTTGGCGGCCGGCAGCTTGCCACGCTTGCGCCGGCGCCGCGCTTCCGTCGCGCAGACCTGGTCGTAAATCAGCGCCGTCACGCCGCTCACGCCGCGCAGTTCGCGCTGCACCGCGTCCAGCTGCTCGTGCGGCAGCACCCGCACGCCGGGCGCGAAACCATCGGCCGGCGGATAAGCGCGGCCGTCTTCCGCCAGCACGACGATTTGCGCGACGCCTTCGGCCGCGAGCTGGCGCGTCATCTGCGGAACCGTGAGCGGTCCATCCACCGGTTGCCCGCCGGTCATCGCCACGGCGTCGTTATAGAGCAGCTTGTAGGTGATGTTCACGCCGGCGGCCACCGCGGCGCGGATCGCCAGCAGGCCGGAATGGAAATAGGTGCCGTCGCCCATGTTGGCGAACATGTGCGGCGGGCCGGCGTGTTCGGCCATGCCGATCCAGTTGGCGCCTTCGCCGCCCATCTGGCTCACCGTGAGCGTGCTGCGCTCCATCCACATGGCCATCAAGTGGCAGCCGACGCCGGCGAAGGCGCAGCTGCCTTCCGGAACGCGCGTCGAGCGGTTGTGCGGGCAACCGGAACAGAAGTACGGCGTGCGCTGCAGCGCCGCGCTGGGCCGGGCCGCAAGCGCCGGAGCCAGTGCATCCGCGCGCGAGCGCCACGGTGCACTCGTGTCCAGGCGCTCCAGGCGCGCTGCGACCGCGCGGGCGACGATCGCCGGGGTCAGTTCGCCGGTGGGCGGCAACAGCCACTTGCCGTGCGGCGCCGGCCACTCGCCCTCGTCATCGAACTTGCCGACGACGCGCGGGCGCACATCGTCACGCCAGTTGTAGAGCATCTCCTTGAGCTGGTATTCGATGATCTGGCGCTTCTCTTCGACCACCAGGATCTCTTCGAGCCCGGTCGCGAAGCGCCGCACACCATCGGCCTCCAGCGGCCATGGCATACCCACCTTGTAGACGCGCAGGCCGAGCGCCGCCGCTTCCGCCTTGCCGATCCCCAGTTGCCGCAGCGCCTCACGCAGGTCGAGCCAGGCCTTGCCGCAGGCGACGAGGCCGAGCCGCGCGCGCGGGCTGTCGAACACGATCCGGTTCAGTCCATTGGCGCGGGCATAGGCGGCCGCCGCATAGATCTTGAACGCCTGCATCCGGTGTTCCTGCGCCGGCTGCGGATCGGGCCAGCGGATGTGCACGCCATCCGGCGGCAGCGCGAAATCGTCGGGAATTTGCGGCTGCACCCGAGCCGGATCGATCAGGGCGGTGGCCGAACTTTCGACGATGTCGGCCGACAGCTTGAGCGCAACCCAGCAGCCCGTGTAGCGCGACATGGCCCAGCCGTGCAGCGCGAAGTCGAGAATCTCCTGCACGCCGGTGGGCGCGAGAACCGGAATCCCGCAGGCCGAGAAGATGTGTTCGCTCTGGTGCGCGACCGCCGACGACCGCGCCGCGTGGTCG
>DATNCB010000249.1:0-3336 GCA_035571715.1 Ramlibacter sp. | reverse complement strand
GCAAAATTCCTCAACATCGCGGCGGCGCGATTGGGCTGGAGCGCGCGCTCGACGCACCGCACGCTCAAGGTCGCGCGCACCATCGCCGACCTGGCCGGCGCCGCCGCCACGCAGGTGGTGCACGTGGCGGAGGCGGTGCAGTACCACAGGGCCCTGGCGGCGACAATGGCTGCATGAAGCGAAGGGCGAGGGGCCCCGCTTGCGGGGATCGACCAGCGTAATGCGGCCACAGCCCGGCGTGCATAGGTTGGCCTGCGAACGATGCGGTGCCGGGCGGCGCATGAAGCGAAGGGCGAGGGGCCCCGCTTGCGGGGATCGACCAGCGTAATGCGGCCACAGCCCGGCGTGCATAGGTGGGACTGCGAACGATGCGGTGCCGGACAGCGCATGAAGCGAAGGGCGAAGGGCCCTGCCGTGCGGAAATCGACCCGCGGAATGCGGCCAACCTCCAGCCTACGAAATGGAACGAACCAATGTGCAACGTGCCGGAGGGAGCATGAGCGTGACGCGCAGTTCCGAGCGCCAATACGACCGGCGCCTGGTCGGCTGGCTGTCGCTCGCCCAGTTGATCACCTGGGGCAGCGTGTTCTACACCTTCTCGCTGCTGATGGAGCCGGTGGAACGCGAGCTGGGCCTGACCCGGGCGCAATCGTCACTCGCTTTCAGCCTCGCGCTGCTGGCCGAGGGCGCGCTGGGCTACCCGGTCGGCCGTTGGATCGACCAGGGCCACGAGCGTGCCGTGATGACGGGCGGCTCGCTGCTGGTCGCCGCCTGCCTGGCGTTGCACAGCGCGGTGCATAGCGTGGCGGCGTTCTACCTGGTCTGGACCGGCCTCGGAGCGGCGCTGGCCGCCACCCTGTACAACCCGGTCTTCGCTGTCGTCACGCGGCGCTTTCCGCACGACTTTCGCCGCGCCATCATCACCCTCACGTTTCTGGGCGGGCTGGCCAGCACCGTGTTCATCCCGCTGTCGGCGTGGCTGATCCAGTCGCTCGGATGGCGGCAGGCGCTGTGGGTGCTGGCGGCGTTGCAATTGCTGGTGTGCGTGCCGCTGCATGCCGTGCTGCTGCGCGGCGCCCCGCGCGCGCCGGCGGCCGTTGCCACTGCCCGCGCAAGCGCTTCGCCGGCGCTGTACCTGCGCAGTGCGCCGTTTCTGCTGATCGGTGTGTTCGTCGTCTGCATGATGGGTGTCACGGCCGCCTTGCCGCCGCACATGATCAGCCTGCTGCGCGGCAACGGCCTGGCCGAGGCCTGGGTCATCGCGATTCCGGCCAGCATCGGCGTGCTGCAGGTGCTGGGCCGGCTGCTGCTGTACTTTTTCGAACATCACTTCGACCTGCACCTGGCCAACCGGCTCATCCCGATGCTGATCCCGCTGGGCCTGGCAGCGCTCCTGGCAGGCGCCGGCCATCCCGGGGCGGCGCTGCTGTTCGTGCTGTTCTACGGCCTGGGCAACGGCATGCTCACGATCGTGAAGGGTACGGCCATCGCGCAGTACGTCAACCGCGAACATGTCGCCTCGCTCAATGGCGCGCTCGGCCTGCCCTCGGCGCTGGCGCGCGCGGTCGCTCCTTTATTGCTTGGGCTGCTGTGGAGCCAGCAAGCGGGCTATTCGCGCGGCCTGTGGCTGCTGCTGGCGATGAGCGTCTTGTCCGTGCTGGCATTGCTGGTGGCCCAGCGCAAATCGTTGGCAGCGGCCTGACGCTCGCCTTCGCGCTTGCGGCGCACTTCCCCGCGTTCTCCTAGAGATTGGGCGCGAGCAGCCGCTGCAACTGCGCCACATCGGCGCCGCGGCGCTGTGCCTGGTCCCGTAGCTGGTCTTCGCCGATCTTGCCGACGTTGAAATAGGTGCTGTCGGGGTGGCTCAGGTAAAAGCCGCTGACGCTGGCGGCCGGCATCATCGCCAGGCTTTCGGTGAGCCGCATGCCGGCGTCTTGCGCCCCCAGCAAATCGAACATGTCGCGCTTCACGCTGTGATCGGGACAGGCGGGGTAGCCCGGCGCCGGCCGGATGCCGCGGTATTTCTCGGCAATCGAGTCCTCGACGGACAGCGCCTCGCCCGCCGCGTAGCCCCACAGGTCCCTTCTCACGCGCTCGTGCAGCGCCTCGGCGAACGCCTCGGCCAGGCGGTCGGCCAGTGCCTTGAGCATGATCGCCGAGTAGTCGTCATGGTCGTCCAGGAAATACTTTTCCTTCTTGTCGGTGCCGATGCCCGCAGTCACCGCGAACATGCCGATGTAGTCGTTGGCCACGCCCTGAGGTGCGATGAAATCGGCCAGGCAGCGGCTGGGCCGCATCCTGCCTTCGATCTCCTGCTTCGCGGCTTGCTGGCGCAGTCCGTACCAGGTCATCGCGACCTGCCGGCGCGACTCGTCGGTGTAGAGCTGGATGTCGTCGTCGTTCGCGCTGTTGGCCGGCCAGAAACCCATCACGCCGCTGGCAGTCAACCAGCGCCCTTCGATCAGGCGCTTGAGCATGCGCTGGCCGTCGGCGTAGACGCGCACGGCCTCGGTACCCACGACCTCGTCCTTGAGGATCGCCGGGAACGCCCCGGCCAGATCCCAGGTCTGGAAGAACGGGCCCCAGTCGATGTACTTCGCGAGTTCGGCCAGGTCGAAGTTCCTGAACAGGCGCCGGCCCAGGAATTTCGGCACTGGGGGCGTGTAGCCGGCCCAGCCGACCGGTGTCTTGTTGGCGCGCGCCTTCGCCAGCGGCCACAGCGGCACCTGCTTCTTATTGGCATGCTGGTGCCGCACCTTGTCATAGTCGGCGTTGATGTCGGCGATGTACCTGGCGGCCTGATCCGATAACAGGCCCTGCGCCACGCTCACGCTGCGCGAGGCGTCGGGCACATAGACCACCGGCCCCTCGTAATGCGGCGCGATCTTCACTGCCGTGTGCACCCGGCTGGTGGTCGCCCCACCGATCAGCAGCGGAATCTTCCTGATGCGGAAATGCTCGTCCTTCTGCATCTCGCCGGCAACGTACTGCATCTCTTCCAGCGACGGCGTGATCAGGCCGGACAAGCCGACGATGTCCGCGCCCTCGACCTTGGCCCGCGCCAGGATCTCGTGGCACGGCACCATCACGCCCATGTTCACCACCTCGAAGTTGTTGCACTGGAGCACCACGGTCACGATGTTCTTGCCGATGTCGTGCACGTCGCCCTTGACGGTGGCGATCACGATCTTGCCTTTGGCGCGCGTGTCCTGGCCGGCAGCGTTGGCCTGCTTCTTTTCCTCCTCGATGTAGGGAATGAGGTGGGCCACCGCCTGTTTCATGACGCGGGCCGACTTCACCACCTGGGGCAGGAACATCTTGCCCTGCCCGAACAGG
>DATNCB010000248.1:0-1857 GCA_035571715.1 Ramlibacter sp. | reverse complement strand
AGCTCGTTTGGGGCCAGCTCTTCAGGGGCGAGTTCCTCGTTCGGGGAGAGCGCGTTCCAGCCCAGTTCCTTCCGTGCCAGCTCGTTCCGGCACAGCTCGTTCGAGCATTCGCGTTGATTGCGAGTCTCGGTCGCGCGTTGCGGCCTAGGCAGCCTTGGGCGCCGCGACCGGAATCACCGTGAGGCTGCGGATGCCCTGCGCGCCGCGCACCAGCACGCCTTCGATGTCGGCAGTGGCCGATGGCCCGGTCATCAGCACGGCGTAGCGTGCCTCGAAGAAGAGAGGATTTCGATATGCGTCGTGCAGGTTGGCCACGATGGCCTGCGGGTCGAGCAGCACCACCAGATGTTGCGACAGGAAGCCCAGTGCGTTGATGCCGAACTGGCGCTCGCTCAGTGCGACCGAGCCGGTTTCCGCGACCCCGAACACCGCGCGCACCACACCGACGTCGACATCGTGCAACTCGCGCGCGTCGCTCACCGTTTCGATATCGCGATTGCCAAGCACCTCGCGCGTGGCCGAGCAGATCACGCGCGAGCGCGAAAAGCGTTGCGCCAGCAAGCTGTCGAGCGAACCGTCCTCGGGCGGCATGACCAGCGTGCCACCCATTCTCTCGAGCGCGGTGCCGAAGGCGACCAGCAGGTCTACGCCCGAGCGGGCAAAGCCCGGCACCTCAGGCAACGCTCTCGCGGCAGGCTGGTTGCGCCGCACAGCGTCCAGAACGAAGTCGCGGCTGCTGTTCATGGCTTGGGCTTGCGGTTTTTCAGGTACCACTGGCGGAACGTCAACTGCGGCGTTGCCGGCAGCTCGCGCTGCTTGCCCCAAGCGTTGAACGGGTTGTAGATCATGAAGCGCGGCAGCCAGGCCTGTCCGGCCGCCGCCGCCTGGATCGCGGCGCGATAAAGGCGCGGGCTGCCCAGGATGCGGCCGGCCACGCGCATCGCCTCTTTCTTGCCCATGGGCAACTGGTGCCGCTCGGCAATCACTTTGCGCCAGGTGTAGATCTGCTCGTGGATGTTGATCTTGACCGGGCAGACGTTGGTGCAGCTGCCGTTCATCGTCGAAGCGTAGGGCAGCTGGCTGTACTTGCGCAGGTTGAAAGTCGGGTCGATGATCACGCCGATCGGGCCCGAGTAGGTCGCACCGTAACTCAGGCCGCCGCTGCGCCGGTACACCGGGCAGGTGTTCATGCAAGCGCCGCAACGGATGCACTTGAGCGAGGTCCAGAAGTCGTCCATGCCCAGCCGCTCGGAGCGGCCGTTGTCCACCAGCACGATGTGCATCTCGGCGCCCTTGCGCGGCGCGCGGAAGTGTGACGTGATCTGCGTGATCGGCGAGCCGAGGGCGCTGCGCGACAGCATGCGGATGAACACGCCCAGGTGCTCGATCTTCGGAATCAGCTTCTCGATGCCGATCGAGGCGATGTGAAGGCCGGGCAGGTTGGCGCTCAGGTCGGCGTTGCCTTCGTTGGTGCAGACGACGAAGCTGCCGGTTTCCGCGATGGCGAAGTTGGCGCCGGTCATGCCAGCCGCATTCGCCTTCAGGTAATAGGGCCGGGTGTGGTTGCGCTGGCTTTCGGCCAGGTAAGGCACGTCATGATTCTTCGGGTCGGTGCCGATGGTCTTGCCGAAAACCTCCGCCACGTCGCCGCGTAACTTGTGCACCGCCGGCACGACGATGTGGCTGGGCGGCTCGTCGTCGAGCTGCTGGATGCGTTCACCGAGATCCGTCTCGACGATCTCGATCCCGCGCTTTTCCAGGAAGGGCCGCATCTCGCATTCGTCGGTGAGCATCGACTTGCTCTTCACCAGCGTGGTCGCTTCGCGCGCGGCCATGATGTCGTAGACGATCTGGTTG
>DATNCB010000247.1:0-3281 GCA_035571715.1 Ramlibacter sp. | reverse complement strand
CCGAGCGGCATTCAGTCGATCAACCAGCCGCCTTCAATCGACGGCCCGCGGCCGGACACCGTCACCGTGCCGCCCAAGTTGTTTTCGAGCGACAGGGTTTCGGACAGTGAGGAAGGCCTGTTCGTCTTCGTTCGCGACGGTCACATCGAAATCGCGACGGCGGGCGAAATACTGCACCTGGGCCGCGGCGAGGCAGGGTTCGCCGGCAACAGCGGAGAGACCCGGCGGCCGGTCACCATTCCGAAGTTCATCGAGTTCGATCGGCTGCCGCTGCCCACCGCGCGCAATCCGCTGGTAGTCAGCGTGCTTTCCGAATCCGCCAACCGTCCCAACGAGCAATGCCGCTAGCGTGACAGGACGGCCGGTCCGATGAGACAATCCCAAGCTCATCCGGACTGAGGGGCGAAAAACAATATGGTCACAGGATTTGGCGCGCCCCGTTGGCGCAGCGGCGGGCGCATGCGTCTTGGCCTGCTTGCATTGGCGATGGCCGCAAGCGCGGCGGCTTGGGCCCAGGCGCCCGGTGCCACCATGCCGTCGGCCGCACCGTCACCGGTGTTCGCGATCAAGGGCTTCAAAGTCACCGGCGAGAACCCGCTGGGCGAAGCCGAGACGGCGCGCGTGCTGATGCCGTTCGTGCGCTCCGATGCCAACATGGAAACCCTGCAGAAGGCGACGGCGGCACTGGAAACGGCGTTGCGCGATAAAGGCTTCGGCCTGCATCGGGTGGCCCTGCCACCGCAGGAGGTGGGCGACACCGTCACGCTGAACATCGTCAAGTTCAACATCGCCAAGGTCCATATCGAGGGCCGCAGCATTTATGACGAGGCCAATGTCCGGCGCGCCTTGCCGGAACTGCGGGAGGGCGAGAGTCCAAATTTCAAGCGGCTGGCCATCCAGACGGCCATCGCGAACGAGAACCCCAACAAGCAGGTCCAGGTCGGCCTGCGCGAGTCGGATGAGCCGGACCAGATCGACGCCACCATCACGGTGAAGGAACTGAGGCCCTGGACTTTTTCCCTGGGCCTGTCCAACGCGGGCTCCACGTCGTCGGGACGCGACCGCGCGACCGTCTCGGGCGGGCATACCAACCTGTTCAACCTGGACCACCAGTTCATCGGTGCCTATACCACCTCGCTGGAGCGCACTCAGGACGTCAAGCAACTGGGCCTGTCGTACAAGGTGCCGCTGTACAGTGCCGGCGGCGTGATCGGCGCCAGCTATACGAAGTCCGACGTGGTGGGTAACTTCGGCACATTCACCAGCACCGGCGCCGGCCATACCTTCGGCGTCAGCTACACCCATTACCTGCCCCCGGAGGGCGGGCGCCGCAGCTATGTTTCGCTCGGTCTGGACGACAAGGTCTTCAACGCCACCGTGATCAACGACACCGTGGTCGGCGTGGACCGGCGCAGCCGGCCCGTGACCCTGGGCTACACGGCCCGCATTGAATCGGATGCGGCGTCATGGGGCTACAACGTCGACCTCGCCATCAACACGGCAAGCGGCAGCAACAATGATCTGGTCTCCTACCAGAACGAGGACCCGCGCATCAGCACCGTGCATTGGAAAGCAGTACGCGGTGGCGTGAACTATTCGGCGCCGTTCGCACAGACCTGGATCTGGTCGGCGCGCGGTCAGTACCAGTACAGCCCCGACGTGCTGATTTCCGGGGAGCAATTCGGCCTGGGCGGACTGGGCTCGCTGCGTGGCACCACGATCGACCGTCCGGTCACGGGTGACAAGGGCGTGTCCGCCACGTTCGAAGTCAGCACGCCCGAGCTGAAGCCGGGGCTGCGCCTGCTCGGCTTCGTGGACGCGGGATGGCTGGGTAACAACAATGCCAACGGCACCACCAAGCCTTCGACCGATCGCCTGGCCAGCGTCGGGCTGGGCCTGCGCTACGGCGGCGAGGCGTTCGCCGTTTCGCTGGATTATGGCCGGCTGGTCACGGGCAGCCGCGTGCCGCTGGCCTTCAATTCCGCAGCGCCGCAACGAGGCGACGACAGGGTCTATCTGAGCCTGTCGGTGCGTTTCTAGCCGGCGGACATAAACTCGCGGCATGGCTGGCTTAAATTCCAAAGATCCGACCCCCAGTTCGCTGACCGTGCACGGGCAGTCGCGGGTGCTCGAAATATCCTTTTCCGACGGCGCGCATTTTCGGATCCCGTTCGAGCTCATGCGCATCTACTCGCCTTCCGCCGAAGTGGCGGGCCATGGCCCGGGCCAGGAAGTGCTGCAGACCGGCAAGCGCGAGGTGGAGCTCACCGAGCTGGAACCGGTCGGGAACTATGCGGTCCAGCCGCGCTTTTCGGACGGCCACGATACCGGCATCTTTTCCTGGGATTACCTGTACTTCCTGGGAGCGCAGCAGGAACAGTTGTGGGCCGATTACGAGCGTCGCTTGAAGGAGGCCGGCGTCGAGCGTGACGCCCCGATGCCCGAAAAAGCCGCGCACGGCTGCAGCCATTGACTCGGCCGGCAGGCCAGTTCCCGCATTTCGTGCCCGCTGGCCTGCGCGCCGGCCGGGAATGCCCTAGGATCACCGTATGAGCAGCACCCATTTTGGTTTCGAGTCCGTCGACGAGCGCGAAAAGGCGCGCCGCGTGCGCGGCGTATTCGACTCGGTCGCCCCGCGTTATGACCTGATGAACGACCTGATGTCGATGGGGTTGCACCGCGCCTGGAAGACTTACACGGTACTGGCGGCCAATGTCCGCCCAGGCGACCAGGTCCTGGATATTGCCGGGGGCACTGGCGACCTGGCGCTCGCGTTCGCGAAGAAAGTCGGCCCCACCGGCCGGGTCGTGCACACCGACATCAACGAGGCGATGCTGCGCACCGGGCGCGATCGCCTGCTCGACGCCGGCGTGTCGCTGCCGACACTGGTGTGCGATGCGGAGAAGCTGCCGTTTGGCGGCGACAGCTTCGACCTAGTGAGCGTGGCGTTCGGGCTGCGCAACATGACGCACAAGGAAGCGGCGCTGGCCGAGATGAACCGGGTGCTCAAGCCCGGCGGCAAGCTGCTGGTGCTGGAGTTTTCCAAGGTCGCCAAGCCGCTGGAGAAAGTCTATGACTGGTACTCGTTCAAGGTGCTGCCGCAGCTGGGCAAGCTGGTAGCCGGGGACGAGGCCAGCTATCGTTATCTGGCCGAATCGATTCGCGTGCATCCGGGCCAGGAAGAGCTGAAAGCCTTGATGAAGAAAGGTGGTTTCGGCCACGTGGACTATCACAACCTGACCGGTGGGGTCGTGGCCCTGCATGTTGGAATCAAATGCTAA
>DATNCB010000246.1:0-9730 GCA_035571715.1 Ramlibacter sp. | reverse complement strand
GTCGAGCATCACGAACAGCACCTGCACGTACAGCGTCTTCACCGCCTCGGTGTCGTTGGTCACCCGGCTGACCAGCTGGCCGGTGATGGCCCGGTCGAAGAAATTCATCGGCAGGCGCAGCACATGCCGGTACACCTCCTCACGCACGCGCTGCACCGAGCGCATCGCCACGCCGGCCAGCCGCGTGAGCTGGCCGTAGCGCAGCCAGCTCGCCGCCATGCCGGCCGCCAGTGCGCCGAGCAACAGGCCGGCGATCTCGGGAATCTGCGCGTTGCGCGGCAACAGGTAGTGGTCGATCAGCAGCTTGGCGATGGCCGGGCCGAGCGCTTCCAAACCGGCCGCCAGCGTCAGCCACGCGATGCCGTGCAACAGATTGGCACGCTCCGGCGCAGCGGCGCGCATCAGCAGGGTGGCCGCGTCACCCAGGAGAGCGCGCTGTTCGGCCGGTTCGGCCGGAAGGCGTCCGGTGCCGACGAATTCAGCTGGCATCGAGGCTGGCCTCCAGTTGCTGGTAACGCCACTGGCGCGCATACCAGCCGTTCGCGGCCAGCAGCGCCGCATGATCGCCCTGCTCCACCACGCGGCCCTCGCGCAGCACGACGATCTCGTCGGCGTCGGCCACCGCGCTGAGGCGATGGCTCACGATGATGGTCGTGCGGCCCTCGCGCGAGCGCCGCAGGTGCGCCAGGATGCGCGCTTCGGTGTCGGTGTCCACCGCCGACAAGGTGTCGTCCAGGAGCAGCATCGGTGCATCCGTGAGCAGTGCGCGGGCCAGCGCGACGCGCTGCCGCTGCCCGCCCGACAAGGTGACGCCGCGCTCGCCCACCGGCGTGTCGTAGCCGTGCGGCAGGCGCGCGATGTCCTCGTGCACGGCTGCGAGCCTGGCCGCCTGCGCGATCTGCTCGCGCGTCGCGCCGGGCCGCGCGAGCGCGATGTTTTCGGCCACCGGCGCGGAGAACAGGAACGCCTCCTGCGGCACCCAGGCGATGGCGGCACGCAAGGCGTCCAGGGTGTAGTCCTTCAGATCGACGCCATTCCACAACAGCCTGCCGATCTCCGGTGCATGGTGGCGCAGCAGCAACCGCAGCACGGTAGATTTGCCGGCGCCGGTCGGCCCCACCAGGCCCAGCGTGCGCCCCGGCTGAAGAAGAAACGAGGCACCATCGACCGCGGGCCGCTCCTGCCCCGGATAGCGGAAGCGCACGCCCTGCACGACCAGCGGTCCCGGTGCGACGCGCGCGACGCGGCCGTGATCGTGGACGCTGAGCGGCGTGTCCAGCACCGGCTGCAGCCGGCCCCAGGCGGCCTTGCCCCGCTGCACCAGCGACAGCACCCAGCCGGCGGCGAACATCGGCCAGATCAACTGGCCCAGATACAGGCTGAAGCTGGTGAGCTGGCCCACCGTCAACTGCCCGTGCCAGACCAGCCAGCCGCCGAAGCCGAGCGTCAGGGCAGTTGCCGCGCTGAGGGTGAAGCCCACGGCCGGCTCGTAGGCGGCCTCCCAGCGCTGCGCACTCAGGCCGGCTTCGGCGGCGCCGGCCGCCAGCGTCGAGAACTGCGCCTCGCTGCGCCCTTGCAGGCCCAGGGCGCGCAGCGTGCGCACGCCGGCCAGCGTTTCCTGGACATGATCATTGAGCGCGCCGAAGCGTTCGAGCGAGAGCCGCGAAGCCGCGTGCACATGGCGCGAGATCCACCAGAAGCTCAGCGCCATCAAGGGGAACGGCAGCAGCGCGGCCGCTGCGAGCCGCGCGTCGATGCCCAGTGACATCGCGGCCACCACCAGCACCAGGGTCAGTGTGCCGTCGAAACCCGCCAGCATCGCTTCGCTGGCGGCCATCTCCACCGCGTCGATGTCGTTGGTGGCCAGCGCCATCAGGTTGCCGGTGCGCTGGTGCTGGTAGAAAGCGGCGCCCTGCAGCGTCAGGCGCGCATAGAGCCGCTCGCGCAACTCCACGCCGAGGCGCTGCGCCGCCGCGTAGAGCTTCAGCCGCCAGCCGACGCGCAGGCCATAGACGATCGCCCCGGCGACGACGAGCCAGGCCAGTTCGCGCAGCAGCGACTGGCCCACCAGCCGGTTCGCTACCAAAGCGTCCACCACCCGCCCGATCTGGCGCGGAATCCAGACGTTGAGCAACGCGATGCCGAGCAGCATCACGCCCGAAACGGCGTAAGCAATCCAGTGGCGGCGCAGGAACTGGGCGATCAGGCGATAGAGGGACATGGACGGCGTTCGCCTCACAGGCGCGGGGACGGGCAAGGCGAGCGAAAGCGCAGATTCTAGGCAGGGCTGCGCATCAGAGATGACTCAGCAATTGATTTCTCAAGATGCTGGTCAGAAATGACCTGCTCTTGTTCTCGACGAATCCGATCGCGCGATACGCATGCGGCCCGTCGAAGTACCGCACTTGCAGATCGGGATAGGCTGCAAGGTCGAACCCCTGCGACAGCGGCAATATCGTCACGCCCAACCCATCTCGTACCAGGTCGATGATGATCCGGACCGCATCGATCTGAATCGACTGGTGCGCGCGAAGGTGATTCCGCCGCATGATGTCGTCGACCAGGAGGCCCGTGTTCGAATTGATCGCGCTCTGGAAGAAGATTTCCTTCTCGAGAATCTTTCCGATCTCGCCTCCTTCGTGATGGCGCTTGCTGTAGATGAAGGCAAGGGGCTCCTTGTAAAGCGGGGTCCACAGCACGTCTTCCATGGTTTCGTGCAGCGATCTCACCGTCAACGCCGCGTCGATATCGCCCTCGACCACGCGCCGTTTGAGGCTGCCCGAATAGCTGATGCCCGATTCCACCGCGATATTCGGGTGGGTCTTGCGCATGGTGATGATCGCGCGAACCAGCAGATGCATCGAACTTGAGATCGAAGAGATACGGACGGAGCCGGAAAGCTCGCGCGTATCCTGGTCGTACTTGGCCTCCTCGAACAGATCGACCATCGCCTCGGCTTTCTTCGCAAACCGATGTCCACGATGGTTCAGCGTCACGGATTTGCCGGTCCGGTCGAACACCGCGAAACCCAGTTCATCCTCGAGCATCTTCATCTGCAAACCCACAGCCGCGGGGGTCAGCGAGACATGTTCGGACGCTGCCAAAAAAGAGCCGTGACGCGCCACACTCAAGAAAACCCTGAGTGTTTTGAAGCTGATCATGAGAGGAAGGTTCTAATCACAAAGAATTTCTTTACCCGACCGCAAGATCTTCTGTCTTTACTTTATACAACCGTCGAGGCAGATTAGCAGCTTCACGACGGAGACTTGAATGGCTGGAATGACCTCTGAGGATCGAAATCTGCATTTCAGTTCGGGCCGCCGCCGGCTGTTGTCGTCGACTGCGGCCACTGGATTGGGCTTGATCACCGCATCGCTGGGCGTCCCCACCGCTATCGCGCAAACGAGCAGCTCTTCCATCGATCTGATCGTGCCCGGCGGCCCGGGCGCCGGTACGGATGTGGTGGCGCGCGTTGCCGCCAAGGGGCTGTCGGATCACCTGGGTCGCTCCGTTGTGGTCAAGAACATTCCGGGTGCCGGCGGCAACATCGCCGCACAGATGGGCGCGCGCGCCAAGCCCGATGGGAACACGCTGTTTGTCGCAATCACCGGAACCCACACCGTCAACCAGTTCCTCTACGACAAACTGCCCTACGACCCGAAGGCCGATTTCGCCCCGATCTCGCTCCTGTGCAAGTACAACAACGTGCTGGTGGTGCGACCGGAGTTTCCGGCCAAGAAGGTCGACGAGGTGATTGCGTTCTTGCGGAGCAATCCCGGCAAATACTTCTACGGAATCACTTTCAACGGCAGTTCCAGCCATCTGGCGATGGAGCTCCTCAAGCGGGAAGCCCGCCTCGATCTCGCCGGCGTGGCCTACAAGGGCGCTGCCGCAGCGGTCACGGATTTCCTCGGCGGCCAGTATCCCGTCCTGATGGACACGGTCATCAACCAGTTGCAGCACATTCGCGCGGGCAAGGTTTTCGCGGTCGCCACGACCGGGGCGAAGCGGTCCCCGGTGCTGCCGGAGATTCCCACTTTTGTGGAGTCCGGATTTCCGACCGTCGAGGCAATCGGATGGGCCGGCGTGATGGCTCCGGCGGGCACGCCCGCCGCGCTCATTGCGCAATTCAATCAGGCCATCAAGGCCACCATCGGATCGAACGCATTCGACGGGCTCAACAGCAGCGGACTGGAAACGCAGTACACGACGCCGGAAGAGATGGCGGCCTTCATCGACCGGGAAGCGGCGCGCTGGGGCAAGCTGGTCAAGAGCGCGCAGATCAAACCATCCTGATACGCACTGCAAAGGCGGACATGAACTCCACACCCATCGGCCGTCGCGGTTTCCTGCAAGCCGCGGGAACGGTCGGCGCAACCCTTTCGCTTGGCCCGCTGCTCGCGCAGGACTTTCCCGCGCGGCCGGTGACTCTCATCTGCCCGTTCGCCGCAGGCGGCTCGGTGGACCAATACATGCGGGCACTGTCGGTGGCGGCAGGCAAGCACACGGGGGGCCAGAGCGTCATCATCGACAACAAGCCGGGCGCCGGCGGCCTCTATTCGGCAAGCCTGGTCTCCAAGGCGCGGCCGGACGGCTATACGCTCGCGATGACATCCGGGTCGATCTTCCGGGCGCCCTGGCTGGAGCCGAAGGCCGGTATCTCTCCCCTGACCGATTTCACCTATGTCATCGGCATGACCAGTCTCGAATTCTGCGCCGTCGTGCGGGCCGATTCACCGTACCGAAACTTCGGCGACTTCATGAAGGCCGGCAAGGCGAAGCCGACCCAATTCGCGGCGGGGGACCCGACCACCGCGGTCCCGGTGCTGATGAAGGGCATCGAGGAAAAGTACGGTGGCCAATTCCAGCACATCCCCTACAAGAGCGGTGCCGACATGGTCACCGCGTTGATGGGAGGCCACGTCGGCATCGTGCTGGACTCGGTGGGAAGCTATGTATCGCAAATCAACGCCGGCAAGTTGCGGCTGCTCGCGGCGCTCGGCACGGTGAGATTCAAGGCCTGGCCCGACGTTCCGACCGCGGTGGAACAGGGATACGACGTGGTCGTTTCGTCCCCCATGGGCCTGATCGGGCCGCCGGCGATGAAACCGGCGACAGTCCAGAGCCTGCACGACCTGTTCCACAAGGCCATGCGCGAGCCGGAAATCGAACGCATGCTCGACCTCCTGAACCAACCCGAGTGGTACCGCAGCTCGAAAGATTTCGAAAGCTACGCCCAAAAGACATACCAGGAAACCGGCGAGATGCTGCGCCGTGCCAAATTGATCTGAATGGCGTTCGCAGCAATGACTCCAACACCCTTTCCCCTGATCGAAATCTCCGGGCCGCCGGAAGCGCGCGGCAAGCAGTACGGGCAAAAAGCGGCGGACCGGATTCACAAGGGCGCCAGCCACTACACCGAGCAACTCAGGAAGCTGTCGCTGGACAAGTCAAGGCTCGGTGCACTGATCAACGACTACCTCCCGGTCATGGAGAACTTCGACCCGGCGCATGTGGCCGAGATGCGCGGTATCGCCGTTGGTGCTGAAATCGCATTCGAAGACGTGGTGTTGCTGAATGCCCGCACCGAACTGCTCAAGCTGGCATCGAGTCCGGAGCTGCGCCAGCGGCTCAGCGGCGAGATCGCCGACGGCTGCACCGGGCTGGTCGTGCAGCCCGAGGCATCCGCGGACGGCAAGATCATCCACGCGCAGAACTGGGACTGGAAGTTCGAATGCGCCGAAACGGCCGTGGTGCTGCGAATCCGCCGAACTGACGGGCCCGATATCCTGACCTTCACGGAGGCGGGGGGCCTTGCCCGCTCCGGGATGAACAATGCCGGCATCAGCCTCACGGCGAACTTTCTCGAATCCGACCTGGATTACCAGCGCCTGGGCGTGCCGCTGCCACTCATTCGCCGCAAGATTCTCGAACAACAACATTTGGCTTTGGCCATGCATGCTGCTTACGTGACGCAGAAATCCGGCTCCTGCAACATGATGCTCAGTCACAAGGACGGCATGGCGCTGAATTTCGAGTGCGCTCCGAGCGAAACCTTTCTGCTGCACGCCGAGAACGGGTTGCTGGTCCATGCCAATCACTGGGTCAGCTCCGCGGCGCTGTCCAAGCTCAAGGACCGGGGCGTGGCGACCACGCCGGACACGCTTTACCGTGACATGCGGGTCAAGGAAATTCTGCGACCGCACATCGGGCGAATCGAAGTCACACACGTGAAAGCCGCGTTGCTCGATGACTTCGCGTCGCCGTGGGCCGTGTGCCGGCCACCGCGCATGAACCTCGCCAACAACCTGAGCGCCACCGTCGCTTCGATCGTCATGCGGCCGACCGAGGCCGTCATGCAAGTGGCGTGCTTGCCTGCAGTTGACCCGAACTTCGTCGACTACGGATTCGACGCCTGATCCCGGAGGACGAATGTCTGGTTCCTACCCCCGTGTCGTGCGCAAAGTACCTGCGCCGAAGCATGTTTGGCCCGACGGTGTCCGTTGCCTCGTGGCCTACACCGTCGACTTTGACGGGATGGGCAACGAAGTGGGCAAGGGGCTGCAACCCTACGGCGCCCATTCCGCCGGCCGCTACTCGGCGCGCCGGGGCGTTCCGAGGCATCTCGACATGCTGGAGCGATTGGGGATTCCGGCGACGTTTTTTGTGCCGGGCTATGACGCCGAATGCTTTCCGCAGACGATTCGCGATATCGCCGCCGCCGGCCATGAAATCGGCGCGCACGGCTATGTGCATGAGGGAACGCTCTTGCCGCCCGAGGAAGAACGCCGCCGCCTGACCCTCACCCATCAGATCCTGAGCGGGCTCATGGGCAAGCCGCCCGTGGGCTGGCGCTCGCCATCGGGGCAGAAGACCAGCGTCACGCTGCCGGTCCTGCACGAACTGGGCTACCTGTACGACAGCAGCGACAAGGACGCCGACACGCCCTACACCATCAAGCTGTCCGGCGGCAAGTCGCTGGTGGAAATCCCGAACAACACCTACAGCCTCGACGACTTCCCGTTCTTTAACTTCTCAATGACGCCGGTCTCCGAAGTCGCCGCGCAATGGAAGGACGAGTTCGATGCCCGCTTCGCGCAGGGCGGATTCTTCATGCTGACGGTACATCCCCGGGCCGGGTGGGGTTCCGGAACGCCAAGCCGGGCCAAGGCAATCGAGGACGTGCTGCGCCACATCAAACAGCACGAAGGCGTCCGGTTCACGAACCTGGCCGCCGTACAGCAGGTCGTCGCGCGCAATCCGATGAGTTTCGACGAGGTGGCCCTATGACCCAACGAGGTACCCTTGCCGCGTGCCCAGCCGTCATCGGCATCAACGTCGACATCGAATCGCTCGACGCGGAGTCCGCCGGAAACGCCGGCCTGTTCGGGCGCCACTCGTACGGCCGCTACGGATTCAGGGAAGGAGTCGCACGTCTGGTCCAGACCCTGGCGCAGCTCGACGCGAAAGCGACGTTCTACGCGTTACCGGCAGACTTGTCGCGCCACCCGGAAATCGCGAGCAGCCTGCTCGATGCGGGCCATGAAATCGCCGTGCGCGGCCGTGTCGCCAAGGATGCGAGCGCAGAACAGCTCGTGAACGCATTGGGCGCAGAGCGCGAGGCAATGACGAAGGCCATCGGCCGCGCGCCCGCGGGTTGGCGCGCCGTCGACGGCATCATGACCGAGCAGACGCTGCCGGCCCTGGCGAGACTGGGATACGCGTACGACGCCTCGTTCATGGACGACGACGTGCCGTACGTCCTGAAGGATGCCGCCGGCGCGCAGTTGGTGGAACTGCCGGTCTGCGACTATCTCAGCGATGCGCCGTTCTACACGCAGCGACACACGCATGCACGGGTCGGGAAGGCGTGGCAGGAGGAAGCCGAGGCCCAGTACTGTGCCGGTGGCTACGTCCACCTCACGCTGCATACACGTGGCGACACCGGTTCGAGCCGCCTTCCCCGCATTGCCGTGGTCGCGGACTTCGTTCGCGGGCTGCAACGCAAACCGGGCGTGGCTTTCTATCGCGCGGACGAGCTGGCCAGCTTCTGGCGCGAGCAGTCGACGGTCAGCTACGACTTTCCGACCGCGCCGCGGCCGAACCTGTAAAGAGGGATCGCGCCCAACAGCGCAAGTTCGCCGTCAGGCTGAGCTTGTCGAAGTCAATCTGCGGGCAAAATCGTTGCCATGCCGACGGCTGACAATCCCATGCTCCAGACGTGGACCGCCCCCTACGGCCTTCCGCCTTTTGGCGACATCCGGCCAGAGCATTTCGAACCCGCTTTCGAAGTGGCGATGCGCGAGCATCTGGCGCAGGTCGACGCCATCGCCGACCAGGCCGCGCCGCCTACCTTCGCCAACACCGTGCAGGCACTCGATCGCTCGGGACGTCTCTTCACCCGGATCAGTCTGCTGTTCGGCAACCTGGCGGTGAGCCATACCAGCGCTGCCCTGCAGGCCGTTGAGCGCGTCATGGCGCCGCGACTCGCCGCCCACGACAATGCGATCTCCATGCACGCGGGGCTCTTCGCGCGCGTCGACGCGCTGCACCAGCAACGCGACGCGCTGGGCCTGGATGCCGAAGACTTGAGCCTGCTGGAGCGCGTCCACCTGGACTTCGTGCTGTCGGGCGCCAAGCTGCCGCCGCAGGCACGCAGTCGTTACGCCCAGATTACGGAAGAACTCGCCGAACTCACCACCCGGTTCGGCCAGAACCTGCTGGCCGAGGAATCGGGCTGGCTGTTGCAACTGCAAGGTGAAGCCGACATGACCGGGTTGCCGGAGTCCCTCCGTGCCGCCGCCCGCGCCGCCGCTGTGGAACGCGGCTTGGGCGAGGACATTTACGCGATCACCTTGTCGCGGTCCCTCGCCGAACCGTTCCTGACGTTCTCGTCGCGGCGCGATCTGCGCGAGGCCGTGTGGCGCGCCTGGGTCGAGCGCGGTGCCCATGCCGGCGAACACGACAACCGGCCGGTCGCTGCCCGCATAGTCGCCCTGCGCCAGGAACTGGCCGCCTTGCATGGCTATGCCACTTTTGCGGACTACGCGCTGACCGACCGGATGGCGCCCGATACGGCCGCGGTGCTGGATTTGCTGGGCAAGGCGTGGGAACCGGCGAAAGCCAAAGCCACCGAGGATCGCGCGCTGCTCACGGCGATGGCGGCGCGCCTGGGTGAAGCCACGCCCATCGCAGCGTGGGACTGGCGCTATCTGGCCGAAAAGGTACGCCAGCAGCAGTTCGATGTGAACGATGCGGAACTCAAGCCCTATTTCGCGCTGGACCACATGATCGCAGCGATGTTCGATGTGGCCTGCCGCCTGTTCGGACTGCAATTCATCGAGCAAGCCAACCCCGGCTTGTATCACCCGGACGTGCGGCTGTGGGAAGTGCGGGCCCGCGACGACGCCTTGATCGGCATCTTCCTGGGCGACAACTTCGCGCGCCCGTCCAAGCGCGGCGGCGCCTGGATGAGCGTGTTCCGCAGCCAGTCGGCCATGGATGGCGGCACCTTGCCCATCGTCGTCAACAACAACAACTTCGCCAAGGCGAGTCCCACGCTGCTCTCCTTCGACGACGTCAGGACGCTGTTCCACGAATTCGGCCACGGGCTGCATGGCCTGCTCTCCCAGGTGCGGCACGAGCGCCTGGCCGGCACGCGCGTGCTGCGCGACTTCGTCGAGTTGCCCTCGCAACTATTCGAAAATTGGGCGCTGGACCCGCAGATCCT
>DATNCB010000245.1:0-2900 GCA_035571715.1 Ramlibacter sp. | reverse complement strand
CATCTGGATGCTGGCCACGGTCGGCCTGTTGCGCCTGTCGGCGCGGCGCTGGCCCTGGCCGCAGGTCTGGCTGCTTGCATGCGCAGTGGTGGTGGCGCTCGATCCCTGGGCGCTGTTGCAGGCCGGGTTCTGGTTGAGCTTCGTCGCGGTGGGCGTGCTGTTCGCCACGGATGCGGGCATCGCTCCGGTCGCATCCGATGACGGCGGGACGCGCCTGAAGCACGGGGCCTCGAAGATGGTCGCCTCGCTGCGCGAGCAATGGGTGATCACCGTTGCCTTGACGCCGCTCACGCTGTTGCTGTTCGGGCAGGTTTCGCTGGTCGGGCTGCTGGCCAACGCCCTGGCAATTCCCTGGGTGACGCTGGTGGTCACGCCGCTGGCGATGGCCGGTGTCGCGCTCTCGCCGCTTTGGGACGTGGCGGCCTGGGCCGTGCAGGCGCTGGCCCTTTACCTGGGCTGGCTCGCGGCACTGCCATTCGCCACGATCTCCACTCCTGCACCCTCGGTCTGGGCCGGCGCCGCGGGCGTGATCGGCGGCGTGCTGCTGGCGATGCGGTTGCCCTGGCACGCGCGGGCGCTGGGCCTGCCATTGCTGCTGCCCGTATTGCTGTGGCAGGCGCCGCGTCCGGCCCAGGGTCAGTTCGAACTGCTGGCGGCGGATATCGGGCAGGGCAATGCCGTCATCGTGCGCACCGCGGCGCATGCGCTGGTGTACGACAGCGGGCCGCGCTACAGCCCCGAAAGCGATGCCGGTCATCGCGTCCTGGTGCCGCTGCTGCGGGCCATGGACGAAAAGGTCGACATCCTGATGCTCAGTCACCGCGACACCGACCACACAGGCGGCGCCGTCGCGGTGCTGCAAATGCAGCCGCAAGCCGCACTGCTGAGTTCGATCGAGGACAACCATGAATTGCAGGCGGTGCGACCGGCGCAGCGATGCACCGCCGGCCGGCGCTGGCAATGGGACGGTGTCGATTTCGAGCTGCTGCACCCCGTGGCCGCCGATTACGACGTGGCGAACCGGCCGAATGCAATGAGCTGCGTGCTGCGAATCTCAAATGGTGCGCGCACCGCACTATTAGTGGGCGACATCGAGCAGCCGCAGGAGGCGCGGCTGGTGGAGACGTTCATTTCGGTGCAACCTTCGCCGCTACGGGCCGACGTGCTGCTGGTGCCGCACCATGGAAGCAAGACCTCCTCCAGCGAAGCCTTCCTGGACGCCGTGCAGCCCTCGCTTGCCCTGGTGCAGGCGGGTTACCGCAACCGGTTCGGCCACCCCGCGCAGCTCGTGCTGGAACGCTACCGTGCCCGCGGCGTGCCCGTGATCGATTCGCCCCATTGCGGTGCGGCGTTGTGGAAATCGACCGATGCATCGGGCGCGACTTGCCAGCGCGCATTGGAGCCGCGCTATTGGCACCATCGCTTTCCCTAACGGCGGTCGCGCGCAAGTGCGGTTTCACGAGGCCTGGATATTGCTATCCTCTGGCCTGGAGACCCGCCTCATGCATAAATTCGACGAGATGTATGCCCAGTTGCCGGGCACCGGTCAATTCCAGTTCCAGGGCCAGTCGCAAGCGGGGCAAAGCCAGGTCCAGGTCCAGGGCGTCCGCGGCCACTACAAGAACTACGCGCAGTGGCTGGCACGCCAGCCGCAGGACGTGATGCGCGCCCGCCGTGAGGAAGCCGAGATGATCTTTCGCCGCGTCGGGATCACCTTCGCGGTCTACGGCGCCAAGGACGAGGATGGCGCCGGAACCGAGCGGCTGATCCCATTCGACCTGATTCCCCGCATCATCCCCGCCAATGAATGGGCCCGCCTGGAGAAGGGCCTGGTCCAGCGCGTCACGGCGCTGAACCGCTTCCTGCACGACGTCTATCACGAGCAGGAAATCCTGCAGGCCGGCATCGTTCCCTCGGAGCAGGTGCTGAACAACGCACAGTTCCGCAAGGAGATGATGGGCGTGTACGTGCCGCACCACATCTACTCGCATATTTCGGGCGTCGACATCGTGCGTGCCGCCAATGCCAACGGCGAGGGCGAGTACTACGTGCTGGAAGACAACCTGCGCGTTCCCAGCGGCGTCTCCTACATGCTGGAAGACCGCAAGATGATGATGCGGCTGTTCCCCGACCTGTTCAGCGCGCATCCGGTGGCGCCGGTCATGCATTACCCGGACCTGCTGCTGGAGACGCTGCGTGCGTCGGCCCAGCCGGGCGCACCCGACCCGACGGTGGTGGTGCTGACGCCGGGCATGTACAACAGCGCTTATTTCGAGCACGCCTTCCTGGCCCAGCAGATGGGCATCGAGCTGGTCGAGGGCCAGGACCTGTTCGTCAAGGACCGCTTCGTCTACATGCGCACCACGCGCGGGCCCAAGCGGGTGGACGTGATCTACCGGCGCGTCGATGACGACTTCCTCGACCCTTTGGTGTTCCGGCCCACTTCGACGCTGGGCTGCGAGGGGCTGGTGGACGCCTTGAGCGCGGGCAACGTGAGCGTCTGCAATGCGATCGGCACCGGCGTGGCCGACGACAAGTCGATCTATCCCTACGTGCCGAAGATGATCGAGTTCTACCTGGGGGAAAAACCGATCCTGAACAACGTGCCCACCTACATGTGCCGCAAGGCGGACGACCTGAAATACGTTCTGTCGAACCTGAAGGATCTGGTCGTCAAGGAGGTGCATGGCGCCGGCGGCTACGGCATGCTGGTGGGTCCCGCCGCCACCGGGCAGGAGATCGACGATTTCCGCAAGGCCGTCGAGGCCAATCCCGGCGGCTATATCGCGCAGCCGACGCTTTCGCTGTCGAGCTGCCCGACTTTCGTCGAATCGGGAGTCGCCCCGCGCCACATCGACCTGCGGCCGTTCGTACTTTCCGGCAAGGATGTGCAGATGGTG
>DATNCB010000244.1:0-1353 GCA_035571715.1 Ramlibacter sp. | reverse complement strand
CCCCATGAGCCGCGCGCCGAGCCGGTTCACCGCGGTCGCGCGCAGGGCCTTGCCCCGCAACGTGCGTTCGAAGAACAGCCAGAGCATCGCGATCAGGACGATCGAAGCCAGCCCGATGATGATGGCCTGGCCGGTGAGGTTGACCATGCCGAGCGAAATGCGCAAGTCCCAGAAAGAGGGATTGCGGTAACCCTCGGCGCCGAAGAACAGCAGCCCGAGTCCGGTCATCGCGAAGTGCACGCCCACGGAAACGATCAGCAGCACCAGCGGGCTGGCATGGGCGAGCGACTGGAAGGCCACCCGATACACCAGCGGTCCGTAGGCCGTGACCACCGCAACGCTGAGCAATGCCTGGACCGCCAGGTGCGGCTGGTGCGGCGCGGCGAATGCCGTCACCGCGGCCACGATTGCCGGAAAGGCCAACGTGCGGAGGCCCGACTTGAGCGCCACGAGCGCGTTGCGGTGGCGCTGCCACTCGCCCCAGAACTCCATCAGCGCTGCCACGGCAGCCAGGATCAGCAGCAGCCAGACCGTGCCCGGCACTTGCCCGGTTTGCAGGATGGCCAGCGTCAGGGCCCCGTACGCGACAAACTCGCCCTGCGGAATGAAGATGACGCGCGTGACGGTGAAGACCAGTACCGTGGCCAGCCCGAGCAGCGCGTATACCGCACCGTTGGTGGCGCCATCTAGCAGCAGGACGCTGGCAATCGACAAATCCATGGTGACAGCCGCTCAGCCCAAACGAATGTGCGCTAGAGGCTTGGCTCGACCTTGAATTCGCCGTTGACGACCTTCAGCATGACACCGGTCTCGTTGGTGAAACCCCAGTGATCGTCCTTGGTCCAGTTCATGACGCCGTGCGAGAAGATCGTGCGGCCCATGTTCTCGATGCCGTCCCTCATCGCGGCACGGAACTCCTTGGTGCCGGGCTTGGCCTTCTTGAGGGCGACCGGGATCACTTTCTCCAGGACCAGCACCGAGTCGTATGCATGGCCGGCGAACTGGTTGCGCGAGCCGGGGCCGTAGGCTTTCTCGTATTTCTGCACGAAGTCGATCGCCGCCTTTTTGGAGGGATGACTGTCGGGCAGTTGCTCGGCGATCACCGCCGGGCCGGAGACGACGTAGGTTCCTTCCACGGCTTTGCCGCCCACGCGCATCAGGTCGCGGGTGGCCGCGGCGTGTGTCTGGTAAATCTTGCCCTTGTAGCCGCGGTCCAGGATACCCATCTCCGGCATGGCAGCGCCGCTGCCGGAGGCCACGACGAGCATCGCATCGGGGTTGGCCGCCACGAGCTTGAGCGCCTGGGGCGTGACGCTGGTGTCGGCGCGGGCGAAGCGCTCGACGGCGACCACC
>DATNCB010000243.1:0-2889 GCA_035571715.1 Ramlibacter sp. | reverse complement strand
CAAGGCCCGCACTACGCTGGGCAGGCCCACCGTGCCGGCGTACAGCATCGGGCCGCCGCGATGGGCGGGGAAGCCGTAACCATTGAGGTACACCAGGTCGATGTCGCCGGCGCGCGCGGCAATGCCTTCGGCCAGGATCCGCGCTCCCTCGTTCACCAGCGCATAGATGCAGCGCTCGACCACTTCCTCGTCGCTCACCTTGCGCGGCGTGATGCCGTTGGCGGCGCGGTACTGCGCAATCAGCTGCTCGGTCACCGGATCGGGAATCGCGTCGCGCTTGCCCGCTTCGTAGCGGTACCAGCCGGCGCCGGTCTTCTGGCCGAAACGGCCTGCCTCGCACAACTTGTCGGCGACGATCGGCTTCATCGGCACGCCGGCCTCGGCGGCCTTGCGCTTGCGCGTGGCCCAGCCGATGTCCAGGCCCGCCAGGTCGCCCATGCGGAACGGCCCCATGGCCATGCCGAACTTCTGTAGCGCGCCGTCGATCTGCTGCGGCAGCGCGCCGGCGTTGATGAGGCTTTGCGCGGCGGCGCCATAGCGCGAGAGCATGCGGTTCCCGATGAAGCCGTCGCACACACCCGACACCACGGCCACCTTCTTGATCTTCTTGGCCAGAGCCATGCACGTGGCCAGCACGTCGGGCGCGGTCTTGGCGCCGCGCACCACTTCCAGCAGGCGCATCACGTTGGCCGGGCTGAAGAAGTGCAGGCCCAGCACGTCGGCGGGGCGCTTGGTGAATTCGGCGATGCGGTCGATGTTGAGGTAAGACGTGTTGGACGCCAGGATCGCGCCGCTCTTGCAAACCTCATCGAGCTGGCGGAACACCTGTTCCTTCACCTCCATGCTCTCGAACACGGCTTCGATGACCAGGTCGGCATCCGCCAGCGGCGCGTACTCGAGGGTGGCGGTGATCAGGGCCATGCGCTGCTCCACCTGCGCGGCCGTGAGCTTGCCCTTCTTCGCCGAGTTCTCGTAATTCTTGCGGATGGTCGCCAGCCCCTTGTCCAGGGCTTCCTGCTTCATCTCCAGCAGCACGACCGGGATGCCCGCATTGAGAAAGTTCATCGTGATGCCGCCGCCCATGGTGCCGGCGCCGATCACGCCCACCTTGCGAATGTCGCGCAGCGGCGTGCCTTCGGGCAGGTTGGCGATCTTGCGGGCGGCGCGTTCGGCGGTGAACACGTGGCGCAGGGAGCGCGATTCGGGCGTGGCCATGAGCGCCAGGAACGCCTCGCGCTCCAGGCGCAGGCCTTCTTCGAACGGCTTGCTCAGCGACCAGGCGACCGCTTCCAGGCACTTCAGGGGCGCGGGATACGGCCCGGCCTGCGCCGCCACGTTATTGCGCGCGAACTGCAGGAAAGCCTCGGCCTGCGCGTCCTTGACCTTGAGATCGCGCAGGCGCTTGAGCGGCATCGCCCCGGCCGCGACCTGCTCGGCCAGGGCCACCGCCGCCGCGACCGGATCGCCCTCCGTCACCTCATCCAGAAGAGCTGTGTCCTTTAGTTTTGCGGCCGGTACGATGGCGCCGGCGACAATCATGTTCAGCGCCGCTTCCAGACCGATGGCGCGCGGCAGGCGCTGCGTGCCGCCGGCGCCGGGCAACAGGCCCAGCTTGACTTCGGGCAGGGCGATCTGGGCATCGGCTTTCGCGACGCGGTAGTGCGCCCCCATCGCCAGCTCCAGCCCGCCGCCCATGCACGCGCCGGAAATCGCGGCAACGACGGGCTTGGGCGAATCCTCGAGCGCGGCGATCAATACCTGGACGCGAGGCTCGCGACCGGCGTTGGCGGTGCCGAACTCCTTCACGTCGGCGCCGCCGGAAAAGGCGCGCTCGGTGCCGGTGATGACGACGGCCTTGACCGCGTCGTCGGCCAGCGCGCGGTCCAGTCCAGCCATCAGCCCGGATCGCAGCGCGGCGCTGAGACCGTTGACCGGCGGGTTGTCGAGGGTGATGACCGCGGTGCGGCCGCGAACTTCGTAGTGGGTGCTGCTCATTGCAAGCTCTCCTTCAGGCCGGGCGGATGCTAGCATCGCTGCTCAGCGCTGTATATCGCATACATGACATCGCCCTACCCCATCGCCGAAACGGCCGAGCCAGGCATCCCGGACGGGTTCAGGCGCATCGACGCCGGCGGGCCCTATTTCCGGCAGATGGGGCCCGTGTACATCAAGCCATGCGACGACGGAACTGCGATCGTGGCGCTGCGCATCGCCGAAAGTCACTTCAACATCCAGGGCGTCGCGCATGGCGGCATGCTCACCACCCTGGCCGACAGCGCGCTCGGCATCAACCTGTCGATGGCCCGCGGCCGGCGCGCCGCCCAGGTGACTGTTTCGTTCACCGCCGATTTCCTGTCCAGCGCGCGCGAAGGCGACTGGCTGGAGGCGCACGTGGTCGTCACGCGCATCGGCAAGCGGCTCGCGTACGCGAATTGCGACCTCAAGGTCGGGGATCGCCATGTGCTGCGGTCGAGCGCCGTGTTCGCCATGGTGGAGCGTCAGCTGCTGCAGGAAACCGGCGAGCCGCCGCTGCAGGACGGCTGAGCGCGAAGGAGGAACCAGCAACATGACTTCCGATGAATTCAGCGCGTTGCTGCAGCGGTTGATGGCCGCAGCCGAGGCGGGCGACGCGCAGGCATTTGCCGCCTGCTTCACACCCGACGCCATCTACCACGACTACGTCTACGGCGACCACACCGGCAGGTCCGAAATCGCGCACATGATGTCGGACCTGTTCCACCGGGATGCGCAAGACTACCGGTGGGAGATGTTCGATCCGGTGTGCGACGGCCGCATCGGCTATGCCTGGTCGCTCTCCTGCTTCACCTCCAAAGTGCCGGAATTCGCGGGACGCTTCGTGGTCATCGACGGGACGAGCCGGTTCGAGCT
>DATNCB010000242.1:0-3138 GCA_035571715.1 Ramlibacter sp. | reverse complement strand
TGCCCGGTGCCGAACTTCTCCCCGTTGGCGGAAAAGCGCTTCGCGATGCCGTACCCCATGAACGAAGCCGCGGTGGCGCCGCCCGGCGTGATCCCCATCCAGCAACCGATGGCCGAACTGCGGACCAGTGTCAGCCAGTACCTGGGCAGTTTCTTCCACGTTTGCCACACCACCGTCGGGTTGATCCTGGCGTGCTTGCCCTCGAACGCCAGCCCTTCTTCCATGGTGAGCAGAATTTCGCCGAGACCGAACAGGCCGATGACGACGATCAGGAAGTCGATCCCTCGCAGCAGCTCGTACCAGCCAAAGGTCATGCGCAGCTCGCCGCTCACGGTATCCATGCCGACCGCCGCCAGCCCGAAGCCGAGCATCATCGAGATGATGGTCTTGGCCGGGGTCTTGGTATCGGCGCCGACAAAGCTGCAGAAGGTGAGGAGAAAGACGGCGAAGAACTCCGGCGGGCCGAACTTGAGTGCGAATCTCGATACCAGGGGCGCCAGGAATGTGATCAGCAGGACCCCCACGAAGGCGCCGATGAAGGATCCCGTGAACGATGCAGTGAGTGCCTCGGCGGCCCTGCCCTGCTGGGCAAGCGGGTAGCCGTCGAAAGTCGTGGCGACTGCCGACGTCTCACCCGGAATATTGAACAGGATCGAAGTGATGGCTCCGGCGAACAGCGATCCCCAGTAGATGCACGACAACATGATGATCGCCGAGGTGGGGGGCATCGTGAATGTCAGCGGCAGCAGGATCGCCACACCGTTCGGCCCTCCCAACCCCGGCAGCACGCCGATCAGGATTCCCAAGGCCAGGCCGATCGCCATCATCAATACGTTGTACCAGGTCAACGCGACGGCAAATCCGTGAAACAGCGCTTGCAGGTTTTCCATCGAGCGATTCGCTTTCAGTAGCCCAACAGGGCTTCGAGCGGCCCTTTGGGCAGCGGCACACCGAACTGGATCTCGAACATCCAGAACAGCGCCACGCTGATGCCGACGCTGACCAGCGCGATCTTGAGCCAGCTGCGCTTGTCCATCACGCGCATGAATGCCGCGATGAAGACCGTCGATGCGACATAGATGCCGACGAACTGCGTGGCAAGGACATAGAGCACCGTCGGCACGAACACCATCAGCACGAGCCGCAGCTGCGCCCAGGACACAAAAACCGCGTGATTGCGGTTCCTGCCGAACAGCGACTTGAAGACGACCGTGGCTGCGGCGATGCAGATGATGGCGCCGACCCGGAACGGAAAGTAGCCCCCCTGCGGTCCGTCCGTGGCCCACCCGGCGCCCAGCTTGTAGTTGTCGACCATCATGACCACGCCGACGAGAAAGATGACGACTCCTCCGATCGCGTCGACATGGCTGTGCGACAGGCCACTGCTGCGTGGGCGATCCGGCACGCCTTGTCTTTCCATGACTGCTCCCCTCGGCTGCGTTGGTTCTATTGCTTCTTGGCGGCGAATCCGGCTTCGTTCATCAACTTGTTGTGAAAGGCCTCATCCTTCTCCAGGAACTTGACGAAGTCCGCGCCGGTGAGGAACGACTCCTTCAGCGCCTGTTGCTTGAGGTATGCCTGCCACTCGGGAGTGCCCGTCACCTTCTTCAGCAGGTCGACGTAGAACGCGGCCTGCTCCTTCGTGGTGTCGCCCGGCAGGAAGAAACCGCGCAGCATCTGGTATTCGACGTCCACGCCCGACTCTTTGCAGGTGGGAATGTCGGACCAGGACTGGTCGTTGGTGATCTTGTCCTTGAAGACCATGCGCTGGGCGGAAAAGACGCACAGTGCCCGCACCTGGCCGGCCCGCCACTGGGCGATGTTCTCGCTCGGGTTGTTGACGTTTGAATCGGTGTGCTTGCCCACCAGCTGGGTCGCCGCCTGGCCGCCGCTCGTGTAGGGAATGTACGAGAACTTGACGCCGGCCGCTTTTTCGATCGCGACGGTGATGATGTGGTCTTCACGCTTGATGCCGGTCCCGCCCATCTTGAAGGTACCCGGCGGGGCGGCCTTGATCGCGGCGATGAATTCCTTGGTCGTCTTCTCTTTGGCTTCCGAGTTGTTCCACAGCACGAAATCGTCGAGTGCGATCATGGCCACCGGATTGAGGTCGCGCCAGTTGAAGGGCAGGCTGACTGCGACGGGCAGCGTGTAGATCGCGGAAAACGCCACCATCAGCTTGTGCGGATTGCCTTTCGAAGCTTTCGCATCCATGATGCCTTCCGCACCGCTCGCGCCGCCCATGTTGATGATCGCCATGGGCTGCTTCATCAGCTGGTGCTTGACGACGATGCCCTGGATGGTGCGCGCCATTTGGTCGGAGGCGCCGCCAGCACCCGCCGGCACGATGACCTCCACCGGCTTGGTGGGCTCCCAGGCGGCCTGGGCGGGCAACGCCGCGGCAATCAATAGCGAAAACAACGAAAAGGCGAATTTCTTCATTGATGTCTCCTTCAGTGATCGACCTACTCTCATCGTGTCGCGCGCATGCATGACATTCATTTCTCATGCCGCCTTCAGCATCGCCACGCGCGCCGGATGCGAAGCAAAAAAGTCCATCGCCGCCTGCACGCCCGAAGCCGCCAGCTTCACGCCGGCGAGCTTCAGGCCCATCTCGCAGCCGCCCAGCGCCGCAATCAGCGTCAGGTCGTTGCAGTCGCCCAGATGGCCGATGCGGAACATCCTGCCCTTGACTTTGCCCAGGCCGGTCCCGAGCGAGCAGTCGAAGCGCTCGTAGATGATCTTGCGTACCGCATCGGCATCGACGCCATTGGGCATGATCACGCCGGTGAGTACCGGCGAATAGACCGACGGGTCGGCGCACTGGATCTCCAGGCCCCAGGCCTTCACGGCCGCGCGCACGCCCTCGCCCCAGCGCTGGTGGCGTGCGAACACCGCCGGCAGCCCGCCGTGCTCGGGCGCCAGCAGCATGTCGCAGGCTTCGGCCAGGCCGTACAGCAGGTTGGTGCTGGGCGTGTACGGGAAGTAGCCGGACTTGTTCATCTCGATCATTTCGTCCCAGGCCCAGAAGGACTTGGGCAGCTTCGCGCTCTTGCTGGCTTCGATTGCCTTGGGCGAGAGCGCATTGAAGCTGATGCCCGGCGGCAGCATCAGGCCTTTTTGCGAACCGCTGATCGT
>DATNCB010000241.1:0-1175 GCA_035571715.1 Ramlibacter sp. | reverse complement strand
GCTGCTTGTGTCGTCGGCCCCGTACTCCGCGTCCACGAGGGCGCCCCGCAGGGCCCTCAGGTCATTGATGTCGTTGGCCTGCTTGATCTGGTCCAGATAGACCGCGCGCTGCTTCACCGTGCCCGACACCATCATGCCGGTAAGGGCCGCGGTGGTCATCTGCGTCACGCTTGCGGCAAATCCCCGGGCCTGCCCGATGGCCGCCTCGCGCTGCGCAACATAGGTCAGATAGATCATCACGACCCAGCTCACCAGCAGCATCAGTCCGATCGCAAGCACCAACCGGCCCCAGACCGGCAGACCACTGTTCACGTCCCTGCCGGCCACTTTGGCAGAACGGCCCATCGCGCTGATCGTCGAAGTCATTGTCATTACCTGTCTCGGAGGTTGGTGTCGACCCGTGCGACGAAGGTTGGCGCTTCTTGAGCGAAGCCATGAGCTCAACTGTAACTAATTGTACTTCTTGTTTTGCCCGGTGGTTTCGCCGCGTTGCGAAGCCTTCAGCGCGCGACTTTGATCTACATCACCTCTTCCCCGTTCGTTTCTGAAAGACGCCGGCATGCGACCTAAGCTGAAATAAAAGAATAGCTACGGAGACAAGGACGACATCCGGAAAGGGAAAGTCATGGTCACCGTACAACACGCACAGCCACAGGTTCAGGTCCCCACGCTACCCGCTGTGGGAACGCCACCTTGGAAGTTCATCCTGCCTCTGGCAATGGCGGCGGGTCTGGCGCTGATGCCGCCGCCTCCAGGCCTCGCGCCCTACGCCTGGAATTTCTTCGCGATCTTCGCCGGGGTAATCGTCGCTCTGATGCTCGAGCCGCTGCCCGGCGCCGCGATCGGCCTCATCGGTGTCGCGCTGGTCACGGTCCTGTCGCCCTGGGTGCTTTTCAGCGGCGCGGAACTGGCAAAGGCGGGCTTCAAGCCGGCCAACGCATCGCTGGCCTGGGCACTTTCGGGTTTTGCCAACACCACGGTGTGGCTGATCTTCGCGGCGTTCATGTTCGCCCTGGGCTACGAGAAGACCGGCTTGGGCAAACGCATCGCGCTGTGGCTGGTCAAGGCCATGGGCCGGCGTACGCTGACGCTGGGCTATGCGGTCACCATCGCCGACACCGTGCTGGCACCGTTCACGCCGTCCAACACCGCGCGCAGTGGCGGCACCGTGTTCC
>DATNCB010000240.1:0-5917 GCA_035571715.1 Ramlibacter sp. | reverse complement strand
GCTTCGCGCCCCGGCACCGGCCAGAGCCAATTCGCCTTGCGCGAGAAGGGTTCGGGCCAAGCGGGCGCCGACAAAGCCGCAGCCGCCGGTGATGAGGATGTTCATGAGAAGTCCTGTGCAGAAGATGAGTGTGCGGAATCCACGAAGCCCGCGAGCTTCATGAGGGCTTGGTTCCGGGTTTGGGCAATTCGATGCCTGGGAAGATCTTGATCACCGCGCTGTCGTCTTCCTTGGCGAAACCGGCGCTGGATGCCTGCATAAACATCTGGTGCGCGGTGGACGACAGCGGCAGCGGAAACTTGCTGGCGCGCGCCAGGTCGAGCACCAGCCCCAGGTCTTTCACGAAGATGTCGACGGCGGACAGCGGGGTGTAATCGCCGGCCAGCACATGGGCCATGCGGTTCTCGAACATCCAACTGTTGCCCGCGCTGTGCGTGATCACCTCGTACAGCGCCGCCGGATCGACCCCTTCGCGCAGCCCCAGCGCCATCGCCTCCGCGGCGGCCGCGATGTGCACGCCGGCCAATAGCTGGTTGATGACCTTGACCTTGCTGCCGGCGCCGGCCCGGTCGCCCAGCCGGTAGACCTTCGCGGCCATTGCGTCGAGCAAGGCGCCGCATTTTTCATACGCTTCGGGCCGGCCCGAGGTCATCATGGTGATCTGGCCAGCCGCCGCCTTGGCGGCGCCGCCGGAGATCGGCGCATCCAGGTAAAGAATGCCGCGTTCCGCGAGGCGCGACTCGAGCGCAGCCGACCAGGCCGGATCCACCGTGGAGCACATGACGAAGACGCTGCCCGGGCGCATCGCGGCCGCGCACCCGCCTTCGCCGAACAGCACGCTCTCGGTCTGCGAGGCGTTGACCACCACGCTGACGATCACATCGCACAGCGATGCCAGCTCGGCAGGAGAGGCGCAGGCCACGCCGCCTTCCGCCGCGAAAACGTCGGCCACGCCGGGCCGCGCGTCCACCACATGAACCTTGCAGCCGGCACGGCGCAGCGAGCGCGCCATACCGCCGCCCATCGCGCCCAGCCCGATTACGCCGACCTTGTCTTCCATGCGCATCCCCGGAGGCCAGTTAAATTCATATTGTTATCATACAACTTGCTGGTGATCCGAGGAACGACCTGCCGCTAGGGGCTACGCGCCGCCGCGCTCGCCGCGGGTTCCCCCGCAGGGAGACCGACCGCCGTGCCGGCGGCTCCCGACTTGGTTGCCAGCCCCAGCTTGAGCGGCACCGGCTTGCCGGCATCGGATACGACCTTCTCGGGCGCCGCTGCCACAGCGCGCGCTGAATCAACCCCGGCTTCCCTGAGCGCGGCGAGAATCGCCGCGGCTCGCTGCGCGCCCAGCCGGGCCAATTCATCGGCGGCCAGCGGCTGGCTCTGGTTCAGCCGCTCAGTGAGCTTGCCGTAGAAGCCGCTCGCGTCGGCCACTTGGGGCTCGCCCTGAATCATTTTTCCGACACGCTGCAACAGCGGCAATCTGGCCTGGGCCGCTTCGCTCCTGGAATCTGGCGCGCTCGCCGCGACCGCCGGTGCGGTGGCCGCGCCCTCGGCTGCTTTTTTCTGCTTGTCCAGTTCCGCATCGCCGAAACGCGCGGCATACAGCTCACGCAAGGCGCTGCGCACTGCGCGATCGCCCAGGTCCACCGGTCCAGGCTCTTCGCCTGCCTGCAGTTTGACGCCGGCGCGGCGGGCTATTTCGACCCGCACCGCGCGCGCCCTCAGTGCTGCCCCGTCGGCGGCCTCGCTGTAGGGGCCGGGCACGGACAGGTTCAGCTGCGGGCGCTTGGCCAGCAGCTGCGCCACCTGCTTCAACTTTTCGCGCTCCGGCGGCAGCAGCTTGTCGCTGCCGGGATCGAAATCGATGGCTTCAAGCTTCTCGCCGCCGATGCCCAGCAGGCTGCCCAGCGCTCGGAACGGCGCGGTCACGATCTTGGTCAAGAGCGTGCCGATGGCCTTCCAGATGATGGCGCCATAACTGAACTGCGGATCGTCGAGATTGCCGGAAACCGGCAGGCCGAGGTCGATGCGACCATCGCTGTCCTTGAGGATGGCGATCGCCAGTTCCAGCGGCAGCTTGAGAGCATCGGGGCTGTCGACCCGTTCGCCCAAGGTCAGCTTGTCGATGACGATCTGGTTGGCGCCCTCGAGCTTGCTGTCGCGCACCTTGTATTGCAGGTCGAGCGAGATCTTGCCTTCGGCGATCTTGTAGCCGGCGAACCTCATGCTGTAGGGCGAGGCCGGCACCATGTCGACATTCTTGAACACGACGTTGAGGTCGGTGTTGTTGCGCGGGGCGAAGGGATTGAGTTCGCCCCGGATGCGCGCCAGTCCGAACTCGTCGACCCGGCCATCCAGCTCGATCTGGCTGCGCGTATTCCGGTTCGACGCCAGCCCGTTGACCACGCCGCTCAACTCGTAGATCTTTGCGGCGAACTGCGGCCTCAGGCTGAGGTCGGTGAAATCCAGCTTGGCGTTCTGCACGCGGATGCGCCTGATGCGCACCGGGAACGGATCGTCTGCGGCTCTCGCCGGCGCTGCGGCCGCCCCCATGGCTCTTGTGCTGGTCGTGGCCGGTTCCACCAGCAGGCGAGCCGATTTGAATGTGCGGTCCTCCTCGATGGTCAGCTTGGCGTTGGCTTCGACCACGCGCAGGTCCGGGATATCCAGCAGATTGGGGTTGAGGCTGGCGGTGAACTTGTCGGTGCCGAGGTTTTTCCACGCCGCGAACAGCGCCCCGTCTCGCTCGTTGAGCTTGAGGCCGGCGATGTTGAGCGCGCCCTGGTAGCGCAGGTTTGCGCTCTGGTCCGTGACCGCGGTCCTGGTCAGCCGGCCCTGCGCGGAGACATTGCCGCCGGCGATCTTCAGATTGACGTATTTCGCCAGGAAAGGCTGCAACGGTGCCAGCGCCAGTTGCTTGACCCGCACATCGGCTTGCACTGCGCCGCTGTCCGGCACCACGCTGCCTTGCGCCGACAACACGCCGCCTTCGGTCAGCGTCAGGCCTGCATCGAACTTGACCGGCTGCTTGAGGTCACTGCTGGCACCTTCGAGCTTCACGGCCACATCGCTGGCATGGACCTTGACGCCCGTGCCCAGATCCTGAACGTCGGCGCCGAACTTGCTCAGTTCCACGCTCTTGGCCACGGCGACCCAGGGTGGTCCGGTGGATGCCGCGGGGGCCGCAGCTTGCCGGCGGGTCTGCGCAACTTTCAGCAGCAGACCCACGGTGTTGACTTTGCCATCGCGGTCGCGGGTGATCTGCAGTTGGCCGGCTTCCGCATACAGGCGTCCGACGCCGGCGCGCCGCGCAGCGAGGTCCAACGTGCCATCGGTGAGTCCCAGCTTCGCAAGCGTGAATTGCGTCTGCGCGCCGCTGGCGAGCGCCAGACCGGAAGCCGAAAATTCGACGTCCGCGAGCTTGAGTTGAAGCTCAGGGCTGGCTTGTTCGGCAGTCAGCCGCAACCGCAGCCGTGCCTGGTCGGCGCTGAGCTTGAGCGCAGGGCTGACGGTCTCGTCGAGGGCGCTGATTCCAATCCGGTCGAAGAGCACCTGCTTGACCGCCAGCTTCCAGGTGTCGACCGTAACCGCAGCACCGGCCCCGCCGGATCTGGCGGGCTCCGCGGTGGCGACCATGAGATTCGCCAGATCGAGCTCGCCTTTGGCGTCACGCCGCACGGCGAGCTTGCCCCCGTCGGCGCGCACTTCACCCACTGTCGCCTGGCGGCGCACCAGGTCGGCGTCGACGTCGTTCACGTCCAGATGGGTCAGCGCAGCGAAGGAATCGGTGGCGCCTTCGCGCGCCAGTGCCAGCTCGCGCAGCGACAGTTTGGCGCCAGCAAGGCGGGCGTCGAACTTGCCATCGGCATAAGAGAAGCTGTAGGGCAGGGTGGCGGAAACCTGCCCAGCGGCGATCCTCGCACGCGTGTAGGACTTCAGGTACACCGACAATTCCGGCAGCGATACGTCTTGCAGGACCAGCTCGCCACCGCCGCGGATCGGATTCACCGACGCATTGCCCTTCCAGCGCAACTTGCCGCCGCGTGCGGACTGGGCGCTGAGAGCATGCGTGTCGTTCCGGTCTGGCAGGGTGCTGAAATCGGCCAGCGCGAAATCGATCGGGGCGAACAGGTTGACGTAGCCGGCCCGGCGGTCATGCATGTCGACCTTGCCCTGCTCCAGCGCGAATCGCTCGACGACCAGTCGTGGCAGGCTCTTGTCGGTGGATGCTTCATGCGGCCGCCGCTCGATCGTGGCCAGCAGTTCGGCGAGGTTGAATTTGCCGTCGGGCGCGATGACCAGGTTCGCGCTCGGCTGCGTGACGCGGATTTCGGCAAAGCTCCAGGCACGCCGCACCAGCGATCGCCACTGCAGTTCCACCGCGAGCTTGCCGATCGCGAACAAGGGGGCGCCATCGGCTTCGGCCAGGCGCAGGTCGGCTGCCGACAGGCGCAAGGTAAAGGGATTGAACTTGACCTCGCCAACCGACGCTTGCCGCGCCAGTTCGGATTGGCCGAACTTGGGGATCTGATGCTGGATCGCCAGCGGCACCAGCCAGAAGCCCAGCGCCGTGTATGCGGCCAGCAAGCCTGCCGCACCCGCGATCCATCGCCCCCACCGAAATTTCATCGACGGCAAGTTCTGCCTCGGCCGGTTGTCTCGGATCTTGCGATTAGGACACAAGCGGCGCTGATCAGCATTGGGAAAATAGCGTTTGGATGCGCGTTTCCACAGGGAATTACATAAGCGATCTCTGCAGGCAGAGCTAGCAGAGCACTTTGATCGGCAACCAGCCGTTGAATTGAGGACTTACGGCCCTACCGCGCGCGCACCAGCGGCACCGCCAGGCGCGCGCCTTCCTGCCGCCAGAACCCCGGGTCGGCGCTTTCGATGCGGCGGATCGCGTTGTTCATGTGGCGCGAAGCCGCCGCCCGGGCCTTGGCCACGTCGCCGGCTTCGATCGCCAGCACCACGGCAGCGTGCTCGCTCCGCACCTGCGCCGCGAAGTCGGCGCGGCGCGCCTCGTTGGCGCGCGTCACTCCGATGGCCCCGCGCATGAACTGCGCGAGGTAATCGAGCGTGCCGATGAGAAACGGGTTGTGCGCCGCATCGGCGATCGCGCGATGAAACTGCAGGTCTTCCTCCACGCCGTCGCCGCCGCTCTTGACGGCGCGGTCCAGCGCCTGGACCGACTGTTTGAGGCGCTTCACGTCCGCCGCCTTTCGCCGCTGTGCTGCCAGCCCCGCGGCTTCGGCCTCGAGCGCACGGCGCACCTCGGCCATCTGCACCACCGCCTCGCGCGATTCGCTGTGGCGCGCATCGAAATTCAGCGGCGCATAAGGCGGACTGGCGCTGACATACACGCCGCTGCCCTGGCGCGAGTCGACCAGGCCCAGCGACTTCAGGCGCGAGACCGCCTCGCGCAGGACGGTGCGGCTGACCTGGAACTGTTCCACCAGACGCGCTTCCGGCGGCAGCTTTTCGCCGGCCTCCAGCCGCCCGGCATGGATCTGCGTTGCGAGCTGTTGCGCGACCTGGTCCGACAGCCGCGCGCCGCTGATCACCGGGGTGAATTGGCTTGTCATACAAAAAACGGAATTGGTATGACAAGCATACCTGCTCAGGCCCAGCCTGCAAGGCGCAATGCGAGGCCGGCCAGGGCGCAGCCGGCGATCACCGGGATCACACCGACTTTGTATCGCAGCAGTGCGACGGCAGCGGCGGCGGCCAGCCCCAAGGCAACCAGGTCCAGGTGCGGACCGGCGGCGCGGGCGGCCGGGACGACAGCAATGTGGATCAGAAAGAACAGCGCCAGGCTGGCGATCACCCCGACCACTGCGGCCGTTATCGCGGTGAGCGGCGCGGTGAACTTGAGGTTGCCGTGCGTTGCCTCCACCAGCGGCCCGCCGGC